>JAJDNS010000103.1 GCA_022340585.1 Acidobacteriota bacterium | reverse complement strand
CTTCCGCTCCCCGGGCCTCGTGGGCTTCATCCCCTTCATCCCCGACACCGTCATGCTGGACCACCGCAAGCTCTTCTTCTACGACGTGACCGAGGAGGACCCGGGGCGGGGGGCGGCGGCCTTCACCGGCACCGGGGTGGGCGCGGCCTACGCCAACCCCACCTGGGAGGACCGGGGGCTGCTCGTCTCCGGGCCCTCGCTCCTCGGGCTCAAGGACGCGGCGCGGCAGCTCCTGCTCTCCCAGGGCTTCGCCGAGGACGAGATCCCCGCCCCCCTCCGGCCGAAGCCCCGCCCCTCGGACTACGACGCCCTGGTGGCCGCGCTCGAGGCGGCAGGGCACCGGGCCCGGGGCCTCAACGTCCACAACGAGCCCGGCTACGCCTACAAGGAGACAACCCTCCTCCAGTCGCTCCTCTACACCCTCGCCCCCCCGGACACGATGATCCTGGCCCCGGACTCCATCTGGGCGAATCCCCTGTGGGCGGGACAGCTCACGGAGGCCGCGCTGCGCGGCTGTCACGTCTACGTGGTGGCGGCCTCCCTGGAGAACTCCGCCGCCGCCGCCGCCCCGATCATGGCCCGAACCCGCGAGCTCTTCGCCCGCCTGCTGGAGACCTCCCAGGTGCTGGACGACGAGATCGACGCGGCGGGCGGCCACCTCCGGGTGGGCTTCTACACCCGCGCCGCCCCCACCGGGGACACCCTGGCCAAGATCCGGGAGACGGTGGAGGGCTTCCGCCGGCACCCGTTCCTGCTGGAGGAGTTCCCGCTGCCGGCCGAGACGGTGAAGCTCCTGGAGGACGAAGCCGCGGCGTTGGAGGCCGCGGGCTACGAATCCGCCATCCTCGCCACCGAGGGGAGCCGGGAGGGACGCCCCAAGATGCACCGCAAGACCCAGCTCTTCGCCACCCGGAAGGCGCTCAGGGCACTGGCCGACCACCCCCTGGCCCTCGAGAGCCTGGAGCGTCAGCTCGACGCCCGGGCCGAGGCCACTGCCCACCCGCGGTCGGTCCTCGAGGAGCAGACGCCCCTGGGGTCGAGGAACGAGATCCTGCGCCTGGCCCGGGACCAGCCCCCCCCGGGGGCCGAAGGCGCCCTCTACTACTACACCGCGGGCTCCAAGAACCAGGACTCGCGCAGCGCGTTCCTCGACGGGGAGACCGAGTACGTGGTGGCCGGCCCCTCCGCCCTGTGGCTCTACTCGGACTTCATGTTCCTGATGGCGGCGACGACCTGGGTGGAGAGCCTGGAGGAGATCGACGTGCTGGTCCCGGTGACGGGCGAGAGGGACCGCTCACTCGGGCGCCTGATCCAGAAGCTCCTCTAGATCACTCCACCCAGCCCAGGACGTTCCGGATGATGGACCAGCGCGGCCCCGTGGCCTCGGCCCCCTGCCCGAGCACCCAGTAGTTCCGCGCCCGGTCGATCTTGCCCTCGCTGGTGGCGAAGACCACCCACTCGTTCACCGCGGTCAGGAGATCGTCGGCGTCGAGAGCCACGCCGAAGCCCGAGGGCACGCGGACCGGGTCCGGCTGGGGCGTCACCACCGTGTACTCGGGGTGCAGCAGCGTCCACGCCGACGCGTTCTCCGCGGGCACGAGGAAGGCGTCGATCTCGGGGTGCTCGCCCTCGAAGAAGGGGCGCCAGAAATCGAGGACCACGATCTCGATCTCCGAGCCGTCGAAGTAGCGTCGGAGGCTGGTCTCGACCTGGCGCCGGTCGAGGGAGATCCCGATGGTCAGGCCCTCGCTCCGGCGCAGGTCCTCCACCCGGGCGAACTCGCGGCGGCGCTCGTCCCGCACCGCCAGGGCCATGGTCCCCTGCAGGTAGGGGTTCGACAGCCGGAGGGAGGGGAACCAGTTGGGCCGGTACCACATGCCCGGCATGACGTCGATGGTGCCGTCGGCGAGCAGGGCCGGCAGCCTCGTCCAGTCGATGGGCACGAACTCGGCCTGGACACCGAGGGTCTCGGCCAGGGCCTGGGACAGCTCCACGTCGAGCCCCACGAGCTGGCCGTCGCGATTGAAGAAGCTCATGGGCAGGTTGTCAGGGTCGTATCCCACCCGCAGGGTCCCGCGGGCCCGGATCCGATCCAGGGTCGATCCCTCCCCCGGCGGGGCGTCCCGGGGGACGCTCTCGAGGCTGGTGTGAACCGTCGCCGGGTACTCCCGGCGCGGCGACTGCATGCGTCGGATGACCTCGTCCTTGCGGTAGGTCGTGTCCACGGTGGTGTGGAGGAGCAGCCACACCCCGGCGACAACCACACCGAGGGCCGCCACCATGACCACCCCGGCCCGGACCACGCGCTTCCGGTCGCGGACGAGGAACCCTCCCATGGACGCCGCCCCCAGGAGGGCGAACACCAGGAGGTTCATGGCCGCCACCATCGAGTCGAACTTGCCGGTGAGGATCGTGGTGGGGACGTAGAGCTGGAACAGGTCGTGGGGCAGCTCGAAGACGTCCATGAGGAAGGGCAGGGCCACCTGGGCCTTGGCGAAGTAGCTCGGGACACCGACGACGAACAGGGTCGCGTAGTCGCCGGCGGCGAGAGCGCTGCCCGCGAGCCAGGCGGCGAAGGGCACGAAGAGCAGCGTCATGAGACGGCCGGCGTTGGGGAAGTTGAAGAGGATCGGCACCAGGACCTCGGCGGCGGAGTCGGCATCCGCGTTCAGGAGTCCGCGCTCGCGGAGAAGGTTCTTCGACCGCTCGACGAGGATGGGCAGGACGATGAAGGCGTTGTTGGTGACGAAGGCGGTGAGGAGCGCGTCGCGGGACGCCCCGACCACCTCGCGGTACGTGAACGGCGTCATGGCCGTCACCAGCAGGGGCAGGATCAGGAAGGCCAGGAGGAGGGAGGCGGCGGCGAAGGTCACGAAGTAGACCTCGAGGCGCGCCAGCGTCTCCAGCGTCATCGTCCCGGCGGTCACGGCGGCGATGGCGAAGACGCCGTACGGCGTCAGGCTCACGACGAACTTCGTGATCCCCGCGACCGCGGTGTTGAGGACGCGCAGCGTGTCCAGCAGGCGATCGCGGCCCTTCATCCCGATCAACCCGATCCCGATCATGGAGCTGAACAGCACCACCGCCGGCACCACGGCCTCGGCCAGGGACTGGAAGGGGTTGGCGGTGAAGTAGAGGTCGGGGATGGAGAAGGGCTGGGGGGGCTCCACCAGGGCGTAGCTGAAGAACGAGGCGCTCTGGATCTCGGGGAAGGTCAGCGGCATGGCCGCGATCACGGCCAGGGCCACGACCCAGGTCACGAGCAGGATGGCCCCCCCGCGCAGGGCGAGACGCCGGGCCTCGCCGGCCTCGAGCTGGCCGAAGCCAATGACCAGGGCGAGGACGAGGTAGGGGAGCACGGTCATCTGCATCAGGCGGATGTAGATGTCGGCGACGGGCTGCAGGACCGAGGCGGACTCCCCGAAGAAGAGCCCCACGAAGGCACCGAGGCCGAGACCGAGGAGGATCCGCGTGGACAGGCTCATCTCATCTTCCAGCCCAGGACGTTGCGCGCGATGGACCAGCGCGGCTCCTTGCTCTCGGCCCCCTGGCCCAGAACCCAGTAGTCGTAGGCCCGCTTCGTCCTGCCCGTGCCCCGGACGAACACGATCCACTCGTTCACGGCAGCCGTGAGCTCCCTCGAATCCAGGGGAAGGCCGAAGGCGAACGGGAGCCGCACCGGATCGGGCTGAGGGACCACGACCGTGAACTCCGGGTGGAGCAGGGTCGCGGCGGCGCCGGTCTCGGCGGGCATCAGGAACGCGTCGAGGTCCGGTCTCCGGCCCTCGAGGAATGGAAGGGCGTTCTCGAGGGGTACCAGCTCCACCTCGCCGTCGTCGAAGTATCGCCTGATGCTGGCGTCCAGCTGGGTGACGTCCAGCGGCACGCCGACGCGAAGGCCGTGGCCCCGGCGCAGGCCGTCCACCCGGGCGAACTCGTGACGGCGGTCGTCGCGCACCACGAGCCCGACCGTCCCCACCATGTAGGGCTCGGACAGGCGCACCGAGGAGAACCAGAAGGGCCGGTACCAGATGCTCGGCATGATGTCGATCACACCGTCGGCCAGCATCGAGGGGACGTCGCCCCACCTCACGGGGATGAACTCCGCCTCCAGCCCGAGGTCCGCGGCCAGGGCCGCGGACAGCTCGACGTCGAGGCCCACGAGCTCGTCGTCGAGGTTGAAGAAGCTGAGGGGGGGGTTCACAGGGTCGTAGCCGATCCGCAGGGTCCCCCGCTCCTCGAGGGAGGCGAGGGTTCGGGGCCCTTTCAGGGCGCCTTCGGCGGACACGGACTGCAGGTCACGATGGACGATGGCAGAGTACACGCGCCGGGGCGCGTGCATCCGGCGGAGGGCCTCGTCCTTCCGATAGGTCGTGTCCACCGTCGACCCGAGCGCGAGCCATACCCCGGCCGCCACCACGACGACGCCGGCCGCCATGGCCGCCCCCGCCCGCAGGAAGCGCCTCCGATCCTTGACGAGGAAGCCCCCCATGGCCGCCCCACCGAGAAGGGCGAACACCAGCAGGTTCATGGCCGAGGCCAGGGCATTGAACTTGCCGGTGAGGACGGTGGTGGGCACGTAGAGCTGGAACAGGTCGTGGGGCAAGCCGAAGACGTCCAGGAGAAAGGGAAGGGCCACGTGCGCGTTGGCGAAGTAGGCCGGGACGCCAATCGCGAAGAGGGCAGGGTAGTCGGTGGCGGACAGGGCGTCGCCCGCCAGCCAGGCGGCGAAGGGGACGAAGAGGAGCGTCAGGAGGGGCCCGCCATTCGGGAAGTTGAAGAAGATGGGCACCAGGACCTCGGCGGCGGAGTCGCTGTCCGGGGTCAGGAGGCCCCGCTCGCGGAGAAGGGCGTTCGAGCGCTCGACGAGGATGGGCAGGACGATGAAGGCGTTGCCCGTGACGAAGGCGGTGAGGAGGGCGTCCCGGGCCACTCCCACCACCTCACGGTAGGTGAACGGGGTCGTGGCCGTCACGAGCAGGGGGAGGATCCAGAAGGCCAGCAGCAGGGAGGCGGCGACGAAGGCGACGAGGTAGACCTGGAGCCGCACCACGGTTTCGAGCGTCGTGGTGCCGGCGGTGACGGCGGCGATGGCGAAGACACCGAGGGGCGTCAGGCCGACGACGAAGCGGGTGATGCTCACGACCGAGGCGTCGAGGACGCGGAGGGTGTCGAGCAGCCGCTCCCGCCCGTCGACGCGCATCAGGGCCACGCCGAGCATCGAGCTGAAGAGAACCACCGCCGGCACGACGGCGTTGGCCAGGGAGTGAAAGGGATTCGACGTGAAGTACAGGTCCGGGACCGAGAAGGGCTCCGGGGGCTGGACGAGGGAGGTGCTGAAGAAGGAGGCGCTCTGGACCTCCGGGAACGTGGCCGGAAGGGCCGCGATCACGGCGAGGGTCACCACCCAGGTCGCCAGGAGGATCGCCCCGGCCCGCACCGCCAGGCGCCGAGCCTCGCCCGGTTCGAGCTGCCCGAAGCCGATGACGAGAGCGAGGACGAGGTACGGCAGGACCGTCATC
>JAJDNS010000098.1 GCA_022340585.1 Acidobacteriota bacterium | reverse complement strand
GGGGGCGTCATCCAGCGGAAGCCCGGGACCAGCGAACCCAACGGGACTCTGGAGGAGACGGCCTTCTTCCCGCTCTTCGGCAAGGTGCTCCAGCAGATCGGGCCGTTGGGCCTCGAGGAGTTCTCGCGAGCCGGGGCGGAGAACTGGGCACGCTTTGGCTACACCACGGCCCAGGAGGCACGCTCCGTCCCGGACACGGTCGAGATCATGCGCAAGGTCGCCGCCGAGGGCGGTTTCAAGATCGACGTCGCGACCTATCCCGACGTCCTGGTCGACCGCGAGTACATCCTCGCCAACAAGAGTGACGACTACGTCGACCACCTGCGCGTCGTCGGGGCCAAGCTCACCATCGATGGCAGCCCCCAGGGCTTCACGGCGTGGCGCGACCGGCCCTACTACGACCCGGTCGGCGACTTCCCCGAGGGCTATTCCGGCTACCCGGCCGCGACCGAGGAACAGGTCATGGACGCGGTGGACTGGGCCTATGCCAACGACATCCAGATCATCACCCACGCCAATGGAGAAGCGGCGTCCGACCTGCTCATCCAGGCGCTGACCGCGGCCCGCGAGGCGCACGGGGGTGAGGACCGGCGCCCGGTGCTGATCCACGGCCAGTTCCTGCGGGAGGACCAGGTCGATTCCTACAAGGAGCTCGGGGTGATCCCGTCGCTCTTCCCCATGCACACCTTCTACTGGGGCGACTGGCACCACGACCACACGGTCGGGCCGGAGCGCTCCATGTTCATCTCGCCGACCGGCTGGGTGCGGGAGCGCGGCATGATCTTCACCACCCATCACGATGCCCCGGTGGCCCTGCCCGACTCGATGCGCGTGCTCGACGCGACGGTCACGCGGCGCAGTCGGTCCAACCGGATCATGGGCGAGGATCAGCGTGTGTCCCCCTATGTGGGGCTCCAGGCGATGACGATCTGGCCTGCCTTCCAGATCTTCGAGGAAGACCGGAAGGGCTCCATCGAGGTCGGCAAGCTGGGCGATTTCGTCATCCTCTCCGGCAACCCACTGGAGGTGGATCCGGAGACCATCGACCAGTTGCGGGTGATGGAGACCATCAAGGAGGGCGAAACCATCTACGGTGGCGGCGGCGAGTAGCGGGAGATCGAGAACAGGTCGAGTTCCTGAACGCCGCCTTCTTGCGGCCTGCGGGAGCCGCCGCGTGAGCCGGTGTCTACGAGGCCCCGCCCGCGGTCTTCTCGGTGAAACGCACGACGGAGAAGCACTCCGGGATGTGGGAGTCGTACACCCCGTGAGGGTTGAGGCTCCAGCCGGGGTTCTCGGGGAGGGGCTTCCCGTGGACCCTCAGGGCCTCGAAGCGGGAGAAGTCGCAGCGAAGGGCCTCACCCTCCCGGGGCGGGAACGACCGATCCTCGAATAGACCGGCCAGGCCGGACCAGGGCAGGGCCATCTCCGCCGTCCACCCCCGGTCCACGGCCCCAGGGTCGTTGATCTTCCCGTCCACGCGCACCGCGGTCTGGAGGCCGGGAAGGTCGAAGTCGAGAAAGGCGAAGCGACGACCCCGGGGGTGCCGGCCCCAGCGTCCCGCGTCCTGGAAGCCCCCGAGGAGGTCCACGTTGGGACCCCGCGGATCGAGCTCCGGTCGATCGAAGCGACCCCCTTTCTGCATCGCGTCCTGCCAGACGAAGAACGCCTCGTAGACCGTCCCGAAGGCGTTGATCTCGAGCTCGTAGTAGCAGTCGTCGCCGGCGACGAAGAACTCCAGATCGTTGTCGTTCCAGATGAAGCTGTCCCGCTCGGTGAGGGTGGCGGTGACGTAGGGCTCCTCCGCCCAGTAGGCGACGTGGAGGTGGCTGTCGTCCCACTGGCAGGCCACCCGCGTCTCGTAGAGAGCGGGCTCACCGCTCACCATGTCCACGAAGCGGGGCGAGCGGGGCACGTCGCGCCACGCCGGCTTGTCGAGGTCGCCGTTCACCGTGATCGGCCCCCGCGCCCGGTGGGCGGTGATGTGCGTCAGCTGGTCCTCGTTCACTGCGTTCTGCTCACTCATGGCGTGGCTTCCCTTCTCCCAGGCGCCGGGCCAGTTCCTCTCCGAGCTCCTCGCCCAAGCGCAGGTAGCAGGCGATCCCCTCGGCGTCGAGGCCGTCGTCGTGGACACCGGCGGTCACCACCGTGACGCGGCCGAGGGCCTCGGCGAGGCGCGTGGCAATCCCCCGGGCGAGGGGCTCCTCCTTGTGCGGGGGAATGGTGAGGACCGAGCACGATGCCGACCAGGGCTTCCCTGGTCTCTTCGAGGGAACGGGCTGAGCGAGGACGAGGCTGCCCACGTGAGGGCGCTCACCCCCCCCCACCGCCACCACCAGGTCCTCTCCCACCACCTGCACCCTCGCCTCGAGGCTTCGCCCCGTCGGCTCGTCCTCGACGCGACAGACCGAGCTGTCCGGGCCGACCTCCTCACCCATGCCTGGCATTGTAGATGGCGCCGACAGGCTCCCGTGCGCCTCCAGGGAATTTAGTGCCCATGCCTCATCGCGGCCCATTTCGACCGAACCGTAAGATCCACCCGGTGAGGTGAGGTCATGGAGAAGGGCGCGAGCACGACGCAGATGGGGGTCCTGAGCCTCCTCCGGATCGCCATCGGGTGGCACTTCCTGTCCGAGGGTCTGGGCAAGCTGTTGAACGGCGGCTGGACCGCCCGGGACTATCTGGCCACCGCCGACGGCCCCCTGGCCTTCGTCTTCCGTTGGATGGCCGACACCCCGGCCGTCCTATCGGCCGTGGACGTCGTCAACGTCTGGGGCCAGGTCGCGATCGGCCTCGGGCTCATGCTCGGCCTCGTCACCCAGGTCGCCTGTGTCGCCGGGGCCATCCTCCTGGCCTTCTACTACGTGGCCCGTCCCCCCATCTTCCTCGTCAGCCCGATCCTCGTGGAGATGCTCGCGCTGGTGGGGCTGGCCTCCGTCCCCACCGGCCGCGCCTTCGGCCTCGACCGCCTCCTGGCCCGCCGCCGACGGAACGAGGAGGCAGAGGCCGGGCCCCGGCAGGCGGTGGAAGGGCCGGCGGAGGGCCGGGAGCCGGGCTCGCCCCTCACCGACCGCCGCGATCTCCTCAAGGGGCTCTCGGGAGTGCCGTTCGTGGCCGCCCTGGGAGCGGTCACCGGCGCGCACCACGTTTGGCCGAGCCACGAGGAGCGCGACCTGGTGGACGCCTTCAGCGGCGCCAGCCGCAAGCCCCTGGCCCTGACCTCCCTGTCCGACCTCAAGGGCCGGGTCCCCTCCGGCACGATCCGCGGGAAGCAGATCAGTCGGATCATCCTCGGCGGGAACATCATCTGCGGCTTCGCCCACTCCCGCGACCTCATCTACGTATCCGCGACGCTGCGGGCGATCGCCGAGCACGGGATCCAGCCCGACTTCTGGATGAGGACCTTCCACCCCGACAACTACTGGTCGCACCGGCACCCCGAGGAGCACGACAACAAGTACTGCTACAACGCGGCCGAGACGGTCGCCTTCATGAACGAGCGCGAGGAGCCGTGGATCGCGTTCAAGGTGATGGCCGCGGGCTCGGTGAAGCCGCAGGAGGCCTTCCGCTACGCCTTCGAGAGCGGGGCCGACTACATCTGCGCGGGGATGTACGACTTCCAGATGGTGGAGGATGCGAACATCGCGGTGGAGACCCTGGACCAGACGCGCCAACGTCCGCGCCGCTGGTCGGTCTGGGAGTCCCCGCCCGCTACCGGCCGGGCGCGCCTTCCGTCCGGAACCCGCTCGAGGCGTGCTCCTCGAAGAACCCGCCCCGCCTCTCCACGACGATCAGGGCCTCGACCTCGTCCAGCCGCTCGATCAGGGCCAGCCCCTTCTGAGGTCCCATGACCATCACCGCGGTGGCCAGGCCATCCGCCATCATGCAGGTCGGGGCGAGTACGGTGGCGCTGACCACGCCGTTCGTCACCGGCTGTCCCGTCCGCGGGTCGATCACGTGCGAGCGGCGCCGCCCCTCTTCGAGAACGTAGCTGCGGTAGTCCCCGCTCGTGGCCAGGGCCTGGCCGCCGAGAGGAACGACCTTGTAGACCTCTTCCGGTCCCGCCTCGGGGTCGGGCCGGTTGATGCCGACCCTCCAGGGGCGCCCGTCCCGACGGCGGCCGGCCGCAAAGACCTCGCCCCCGATCTCGACCAGGAAGGCCGCCTCCCCCGCTCCGCGCAGGACCTCGACCACGGCGTCGACTCCGTAGCCCTTCGCGATGGACGACAGGTCGACGGTCACCGCGGCGTGGCGCTTGACGAGAGCGCCGGCCGGATTGATCTCGATCTTGTCGAAGCCAACCCCTCCCAGAGCCCGGGCGATGCGCTCCTCCGACGGTGGCGAGAGCGCCGGCCCCCCGGGGCCGAATCCCCACAGGACGACGAGGGGGTTGACCGTCCCATCCCAGGCCCCGTCCGAGAGGGCGTGGATCTCGGCCGCGGCCCGCATGACCCGGAGGAAGTCGCCGGAGATCGGGAACTCCTCCCCGACGGCTCCAAACCGGTTGAACCGGCTGACCTCGCTGTCCTCGAGCCACGTCGACAGCTGCCGATTGACCTCGTCGAGGCGACGATCGACGGCCTCCTGCAGGTCCTTCCGCGGGGGATGCTCCCGTGAGACCACCGTGACGTGGTAGGTGGTTCCCATGGTCCGGCCCTCGAGCCGATGCTCGGCACCGGGAGCGCAGCCCGAGCCGGCGAGGAAGGCCAGGGTCAGCCCCGGCAGGAGCGCGGTCACCGTCGCCCGTGACATGACGAGCCTCCAGGGCGAAGGAGAATAGCACGGGCCGGGCTCGCCCCCTTTTCACCGGATCCTCAACAGGTGTAGCCCTAGCGGTCGGGCCGGTTGCCCCCGTGCCCGGAAGGAGTCGAGCAGTGCGTGTGCCGGTGTCGTCCCCTGTGTCCGCCCTGTTGCTCGCGGGCCTGTTCCTCGCGGTCCCGACCACCGCGACCTCCCAACCCCGGACGGGGAGCAGGGTCACTCCGCTGATCCGAGACGCACAGCAGGCCCTCCAGAACGGCGACCACGCGACCGCGCTGCGCTACTTCAGGGCGGCCGTCGCCACCGATCCCACCTCCCCCGAGGCGACCTGCGGCTTGGGCCAGACGCATCTGACCCTCGGTCAGTACGACGAAGCGGCGAGAAACCTCAGGAGCTGCAAGGACCTCATCCTGGGGCAGCTCCGGCGCCTTCATTCCCAGCAGGCCGAGTCCTTCGCCCGCGCCGACCAGGAGATCCGGGAGATCCGAGAGACGATCCGGGCCATTGAGAGCGGACTGATGTCGCCCTCGGACCCGGGGTACCTCGGTCGCCTCGAGGATCGGATCCGCGAGCTCGAGCTGCTCCAGGCCAGCGAACGGATTCGCGTCGAGGTCCCCGCCCCGGTTTCCCTCGCGTTGGGTACCGCGTATCTGAAGCTGGGCGCACTGGACGGCGCCGAGAACGAGCTGCTCGCCGCGCTTCGAGCCGCGCCGAGCGCCGGGGAGGCGCATCACGGCCTCGCCGCGGTCTATCTGGCCCAGGGGCGGTGGGACGAGTGCGCCGAGCACGTCCGCCGGGCCGAGGAGGCCGGGGTGCGCGTCGATCCGCGGCTGAAGGCCGACCTCGAGGCCCATCACGCCCCCGGCGTGACCACTCCCTCGCAGACGGCGACCGTCCCCCGCGCCCCGACCCCGGACCTCTCCATCGAGCACGAAGGCCGCAACTGCGCCGTCAATGGGGCCTTCGTGCACATCGAGGCGAAGGTCACCCCGAGCTGGGGCGTCAAGGATCCCCTCCTCCACTTTCGCTCGGACGAAGCCGACGGCTGGTACTCGACGACGATGCTCCCGGTCGAGGGTGACCTCTTCGCCGGCACCCTGCCGAAGCCGCGGGGAGCGAAGCGCTTCGACTACTACATCGAGGTGTCCAACTACGACGAGACCAGCGCCCGAACCGCCGACTTTGCCGTGGCGGTCGTCGAGCGCCTGGAGGAGTGCGCGGAGGCGTCCGTCGACTCGAAGGATGCGGGAGGCGTGCTCATCATCGACAAGCCACGGGACATCGCCGACGCGGAGCCTGTCCCCCACGGGTTCAGCATCCGTGGGACCACCGCCGACGTGGGGATCCTGGAAATCAGCTCGCACAAGGCGCTCGTCGCCGGGGGCGCGGCCCTGGCCGGGGCCGCGGCCGCCGGGATTGCCCTGGCCAGGAACTCCGGGGAAGGGTACGACGGCCCCAAGCCCTTCGAGGACCTTCCGGGTGTCGAGTTCGTCGGGAGCAATCCCCCCCCGGGCAGCACCCTGTCTCTCAGTGGCGGAACGCTCTCGGTGGAGCTTCGGGTCTACTCCCTGCAGACGCTGCCCGGAGCGAGGATCACGGCCGACCTCGCCCCGGGGGGCAGCGGCGCTGCCGCCCCCTGCTTCACCCTGGAAGGGACACATGACCTCGAGTCGGGCCGGACGGTGGCGGTCGTGATCAGCGGGCCGACGGTCCCCACCTTCGGCGAGTGCGACGTGCGGGTCCCCATCGAGCAGATGCGAGTGCGCGTCGTGGGGAGCAACGGCCTCGGGGGGTTCCGCACGGGCGTCCCGCCCTTGAGCCACCTCCGGGTGCTCTACAACCTGACGGAGTAGGGCGGCTACAGCCGGCTCGTCCGGACGATCGCCTTCGGGTGCTCCCAGATCTCGGGCTTCACGCGCATCCCGAAGCCCGGCAGGTCCGGCGCCGCCACCGTTCCGTTCTCGGGAACGATGGGATTCTCCAGCATGGCCGGCCAGTCGTTCTCCACGAAGCGCTGGCAGCTCTCCTGGATGGCGACGTTGGTGAGCGCCGTCGTCAGGTGGGTCGAGGCGTAGAAGAGGAGCGGCCCCCCCGCGGTGTGCGGCACCACGAGGAGCTGGTGGGCCGCGGCCGCGTTCGAGGCCTTGCGAGCCATGGTCAGGCCACCGCACCAGGTCACGTCGAAGGAGAGATAGCGGGCGACGCCTGACTCGAGCACGGCCTCGAACTCGAAGGGGCCGGCCAGGCGCTCGGAGAGGAGAATCGGAGTCGACGTCGCCGCGGCCAGCTCCCGGTAGTCCTTCAGGCTCCCGGTCAGGAGGACGTCCTCGAGCCACATGGGCCGGTAGGGCTCGACGGCCCGGGCGATGCGGAGCGCCGACGGCAGGCTCCAGTTGCTGTGGAGCTCGAGCATGATCTCGATGTCGTCGCCAAAGGCGTCGCGGAGGCGCTTGAAGGGAACGAGGGCCCGGTCCACTTCGTCGGTGGTGATGTGCTGGTTCCGGCTGCGGCGGGCGGCGCCGTCGAAGGGCCAGATCTTGATGCCCGTGATGCCGTAGCGGTCCCTCACCTCCCCCATGATCCTCTCGGGCTCGACGTTGAAGTCGTACCGCAGCGGGAAGCACGTGTTGTAGACCGGCACCCGGGCATTGGAGCGGCCACCGAGCAGGCGGTAGACGGGCACTCCCAGGGCCTGGCCGAGCAGGTCCCAGAGGGCCAGGTCGATCGCGGACAGGACGCGCATCTCCGTCCCGCCGCTGATCTGGTAGTCGAAGGCCCGAAACAGGTCGGCCCAGGTGCGCTCGATGTCGCGGGGGTCCTTCCCGAGGAGCCGCCGGGCGACGTCGGTGTGAACGAGAGCGGCCTCGGTGGGGTTGCGCGGGTAGGTCTCGCCCAGGCCGATGAGGCCGTTGTCGGTGCGGACGCGCACCCACGTCCAGTGGGGCCAGAAGGGGGCGTCGTCCCGGCTCTCCCAGTAGACCGTGTCGATGCGGGTGACGCGCATCTCCGGCACGGCGGCGGCCGCGTGCTTCCACAGCCCGCCCACGGCCGGCGCGGCCAGGGTGATCAGAGCGGTGCGACGGTCCATGGAGGCCTCTCCAGGAAGGCGGCGGCCCGCTACAGCTGGCGGTAGCCGCTCTCGAACCAGATCTGGAAGTCGTTGACCAGGGTCTCGTAGCTCTGCCGGAACATCGAGTGAATGCGCGACTGCTGGATGGCCAGCCCGCACTCGTCGGCCACTGCCTTCATGAAGTAGCGCTCGTCCTCGGAGAACTCGTAGGGTCGGTGGGTGTACAGACACAGCACCCCGACGGGCTTGGAGCGGATCATCAGGGGCACGTGAAGGATGGAGGAGATGCCTTCCTCGATCACCTTCTCGAGGAAGGGCGTGGCCGGGACCCGGTGCGGGTCGAGGAGCTGCGTGCACTTGCCCTGCAGGGCCTCCTCGAAGCCGGGGCCGGGGTCGCTGTCCTGGTACGCCAGGAACTTTTTGCTCGGCCCGAAGGCCGCGCGGCGCTTCAGCTTCTCGTCCTCTCCATCGATCAGGTGGATCGTGCAGCCCACCAGGCGGAGGTCCTCCGAGATGGCCCGCGCCACCGACTCCAGGGCCTGCTCCAGGCTCAGCGACGAGCGGACGGCCGCGGTGACGCCGTCGAGGATCTTGTGGAACATCGCGTTGGTCACGGCGCGGGCACAGAAGGCGGCCAGCACCTCCATCAGCTTGACGTCGGTCTCGGAGAACTCTCGGCTCTCGCCCGCGTACGCCTGGACGACGCCGATGACCTGACCGCGGGTCTTGAGAGGCACGACCAGCGAGGACACGAGCCCTTCGGTGGAGTGGGCCTCGGGATACTGGACCCGCGAATCGGAGCGACAGTCGGGAATCACGACCGGCCTGCCGTCGAGGGCATCGGCGAGGCCCGCGGTCTCGACCGGACCCCGTTCGAGAAAGGCCTCCCCGAGGCCGGAGGAGGCGATGTGATCCAGGAGCTGCTGGTCCTGGCTCAGCAGGGAGAACTGGCACGCCTTCAGCCCGAGCTGCTCGACGACGGCCCGGGCCGTCCGCTCGAGGAGCTCCTTCGTGTCGACGGGAGAATTGAATGCGTCGCCGACGGCGCTGAGGACCTCCAGGCACTTCTGGCTCGGCACGGACACGGCCCCCTCCTTTCCGGCACCCGGAACCACTGAGGCACCGCCAACTCCGGGGTGGACTCCCATTCTATCGGCTCCGCGGGCGTGAGCTGACAGATAATCGCACTGGCGGGCCCTACCAGAGGCCTCGACGAGAGAGCTCCGCCGGGGTCTCTCCTGCCCGATAGGGCCGTAGCCGCACCTCGTACTCGTATCGCTGCGGGAACGTCTGGTACTCGTCGAGCACGGACACCGCGGTCCCGCCGACGCCGCTCACGCGGTGGTCCAGGTTCAGGGTGATGCCTTTCTGCGGGATCAGCTGGAACGGATACCAGGCCCGTGAGAGGTTGTCCGTGCCGTAGTGCTGAGCGCTGACGTTGAGGAGGTCTTCGCCCGCCGCGAGCAGGCCCACTCCTCTCGCGCTCGCGAGGCTGACCCAGCGCACGTCGCACTTGTTCCCGTAGTCCTGGGGCACCAGGTACGGCACGTACTGCTCCTCGACGGTGCTCTCGAAGACCCCGATCCGGGTCCCCGTCCGGCGGTCCGGGTAGGTCTCGTGGGGACCCCGGCCGTACCAGGCGAGTCGGTTGAACTCTTCGCCCAGCACCATCTGCAGGCCCACCTTCGGTAGCCAGTCCGGCTGGTTCCCGTGGGGGGTGATCGAGTGGCGAAGGAGAATGTCCCCGGTGGCCAGGACCCGGTAGACGTAGGTCAGGCCAAAGCCGGTCGAGGGCGACCGGGGCGGCAACCCCGTGGCCGCGGCGTGAGCCCGGATCTCGACCCGCACCTCCCGCTCGCTCACGATGGAGACCTCGACGCTCTCCACCGTGTGCTCGAGGTGGTCCAGGCCGACGGCTCGCCAGCCATTCGCGATGTCGTTCCCCATGCCGTCCCGGTGCGTCGAGAGCTTGCCCCGGTAGAGCCCCCAGGCATCTCTCTCGTTCGCGAGCGGTGCGCGCCAGACATTCGCCCGGGGGCCCTGCTGGAGCAGCTCCACCCCGGCGACCTTCATCGACGAGAGGGTTCCGAGGGTCTCATCGAACGTGTAGGCGAAGCCGTCCCCGCGGACGACCACCTCGCCCCCGCCCTCGTCGACCTCGAGCGGGGAAACCCGGTCCGGGGGAGCCAACGGCTCACGGGCGCCCGGCGCCCCGCTAAGGACACGATCGCTACGGCGGAATCGTGTCCTTGGCCAGGGCATCCGGCCGCAGGCCGGTTCGGCCTTCGGAAGCATGAACTGCTCCCAGGCCACCTCGTGTCCTCGCGGGGCCCAGGCAGTGTCCTGGCGGAGTGTGAAGCGGACCTCGAGCCCGGGCTCCACGCCCGGAGGCTCCCCGGCGGGCTCGTAGGGAATCCGGATGGTCGCGCTCTCGCCCGGGGGAAGCGCGAGCTCGAGCGCCCCTTCGCCAACCACCTTGCCGTCCGCCGTCGCCCGCCAGCTCGCGTCGAGCTCGGAGAGATCGGTGAAGTGGTGATGGTTCGTGACGCGGACCAGCCGCTGGTCGAGGTCGACGGCCTCGATCGTGACCGGCTGGGCGGACTTCTTGAGCTGCCACAGCTCGGGCTGAGGCACGCGGTCCGGCCAGACGACACCGTACGATCGTCCTCCAATGCCGAGGGTGAAGAACTCTCCCTTCTCCACCACGGATTCGAAGTCCAGCCACAGCCGTGCCTCCCGGCGCAGCCCCGGTGCGTCGCCGTCGAGCTCGGTCTCGTCGAGAGCGCGGGCGAAGATGCGCACGTCGTCGACGAGGGCGTTGGACAGCTCTCCCGGGTGCTCCTGTCCGTGGAGCGCGGCGTTGCGGCCGATGTTCACCGGGAAGGGATTGTGGTCGATGTCGCCGTCGTGCCTCGTCGACCCGATCACCGCGCCGTCGACCAGGAGGCGGAGCTCCTGCCCGTCGTAGACCCCGGCCAGTTGGTGCCAGCTGCCCTCCCAGCCGTCCGGCGTGGGGGCCTTCACCGAGATCCGCGTCCGATCGTGGATGAAGAACTCGAGGGAGTCCGCGGCGCCCTGCTGGAGGCCGTACTGGTGGTCGCCCTTGGTGAGGAGGGGGCCGTGGCCGTTCCAGCGACGGGGGAAGACCCACATCGCGAGCGTCAGCTCGTCGCCGGTGACATCGAGGCTGCGATCACGATAGAGCTCCACCCACTCGTCGTGCCCGCTCAACGCCAGCGCCTTCCCTCCCGACCGGCCGTCGACGAGCCGGGCCCGTCCCATCAGGGCCCCGTCGTTGCCGTGGGGCGAGGCGTCGGGGGTGATCCGCCAGGGCCACCGGACCCCGGGGCTGACCCAGTCCCAGACGGCCCCGCCGATCGTGCGCGGGTAGGCGCGGATGACCTTCCAGTAGTCGTCCATCGCACCGAGGCTGTTCCCGGTGGCCGCCGCGTACTCGTCCATGAACGACGGGCGGGGGTCGACCGAGGCCGGGACCTGGCCTATCCAGGTCTCGAGCTCGAAGGGGATCGGGTAGCGGGGACCCACGATGTCCTCGCAGTCGAGGGGGTCGTTGGACGGGAAGTAGTCGTTGTTCCCGCCGTAGAGCCAGGCCCGGGTGGGGTCGAGGCGCTTGCCCTCGGCGATGATCGCGCAGATGCTGTCCCCCGAGCCGCTCTCGTTACCCGCGCTCCAGATGACGACGCTCGGGTGGTTGCGATCGCGGTGGACCATCTTGCGCCCCCGGTCCAGGTAGGCGGCCCGCCACTCCGGGCGGCCGGACAGGTGGGTCGTCGAGTGGGCTTCGTCCCCGGTCTCGTCGATCACGTAGATCCCCAGAGCGTCGGCGAGGTCCAGGTACTCCGGGTTCGGTGGGTAGTGGGACGTGCGCACCGCGTTGACGTTGAACCGCTTCATGAGGACGAGGTCCTCGCGCATGGTGGCGACGTCCATGGTCCGGCCGGTGTCGGGGTGGTGCACGTGGGAGTTGACGGCGTTGAGCTTCACCGACCGGCCGTTGACGAAGAAGGCCTGGTCCCGGATCTCCATCTCGCGGAAGCCCACCCGCGTGGAGAGGATCTCGCCGGTGGCGCCGTCCGGCCCCAGTAGCTCCAGGACCAGACGGTAGAGACGCGGGTGCTCGGCGGACCAGAGGCGGGGGGCTTCGACGGATGCGGAGAGGCTCGCCGCCACCGCCCCGCCCGCGGGGATCGAGAGCTGCCGGCTCTCGAAGGGGTCCTGGACCGCCGCCGAGCCGTCGTCCGGGTAGAGCGTGGCGCGGATCCGATACCCCTCGGCCTTCCCCTCGCCGGAGTGGCTCACCTCGGCCTGGACCTTCAACTCGGCGTCGCGGTAGTTGTCGTCGAGGTCCGTGGTCACGAAGAAGTCCCGCACGTGCACCGGTGGCGTGGCCATCAGATACACGTCGCGGTAGATGCCGGACAGTCGCCACATGTCCTGGTCTTCCAGGTAGGTCCCGTCCGAGAAGCGATAGACCTGGACCGCGACCGTGTTGGATCCCGGCCGGAGGACGTCCGTCACGTCGTACTCGGCCGGCTCCATCCCGCCCTGGTTGTAGCCGACCTCCTTCCCGTTCACCCAGACATACGAGGCCGACTTCACGCCCTCGAAGTGGAGGAACACCTGGCGACCCTCCCAGCCCTCCGGAAGGTCGAAAGACCGCCGGTAGGACCCGACCGGGTTGTAGCTGGCCGGTACCTTCGGAGGTGTCGAGGGGAACGGTTGGCTGACGTTGCGGAACATCGGGTGCCCGAAGCCCTGCATCTGCCAGCTGCTCGGAACCTCGATCTCGTCCCATTCCGACGTGTCGAATCCGGGCTCGAAGAACGTCGCCGGCGCCTCTCCCGGCACCGGGGCCCAGTGGAACCTCCACATCCCGCTCAGCAGCTGGCACCAGGGCGAGGCCTTCCGGTCGCCCTCGAGGGCCGACTCGACGCTGTCGAAGGGCATGAGGGTCACGTGGGGCATCGTCTGGCCCCGCTCGAAGACCGCGGGGTTCTCCCAGTCGGGCCGCTCCTGCGCGGACACGGCGGCGGCGGAGAGAGGCAGCAGGGCCAGGATGCTGGGCGTGGTCAGCCGGGTCAGGGTCATCGCGGTCTCCGCATCAAGACCCCCCGGCGGGCGCCGGAGGCGCCAGACGCGCGGGAGTCTAGCACGGACCCGGAGGGACCGAGTTCGGTCTAGAATTGCGGTAGGGAGATCCCCGACCTGCATCAACAACCTGCACGAAGTGAACGAGGCAGACCGCCCGGAGTCGCGGAGGTCCTCGCATGAGCCTTGGAGGAAGACCAGTGATCAAGAACATGAAGGTTGCAGTGGCGGCGGCGGCCGTTGCGGTCCTGGCGATCGGCGTCGCGTCGGTGGCCACCCCGAGTCCGGAGGGTACCGCGGCCATCAAGGCCCGCCACGAGGCCATGGAGGGCATCGGCGACGCGCTGGGCCCCCTCGCCGCCATCGCCAAGGGCGAGGCGCCATTTGACTCCGCGGTCGTGGAGAAGAATGCCGGAACCATCGCCGAGAACCTGAAGAAGGCCGCCACCCTCTTCCCGGAGGGCAGCGACAAGGGCGACGTCGAGACCTGGGCCAAGGAGGAGATCTGGTCCAACAGCGCGGACTTCGCGATGAAGATGCAGACGGCGCGGGCCCAGGCCGAGGCCCTCCAGGCGGTGACCGATGAGGCGGCGTTCCGGCCCGCACTCGGCAAGCTGGGCAACAGCTGCAAGAGCTGCCACATGGACTATCGCCGTCCGAAGCAGTGAGCCGCACTCGGACCGCGCGGGTGGCGGCGGCGCTGGCGCTCCTCGGAGTGATCGGCGTCGCCGCCTTCCTGATCCTGACCCGGGTCCACCCCCTCGACGCCACCGCTTTGCCGGACCACGCCCCCGACGTGGCCGGTGGGGAGGTGCTGTTTCACGCGGGAAGCTGTGGCTCGTGCCACCGGGCCGCCGACGGCGCTCCGGGCTCGGCCGAGGGCCTGCCGACCGGGGGTGCCGGCTTCCCCACCCCAGTCGGGACCTTCTACCCGGGCAACCTCACCCCCGACGACGAGACCGGGATCGGCGCCTGGACTGACATCGACTTCGTCAATGCCATGAGCCGGGGGATCTCTCCGGATGGCGGGCACTACTTCCCGGCGTTCCCCTACACGTCCTTCCGCCTGATGCCTCTCGAGGACGTCCTCGACCTCCGGGCCTATCTCATGAGCCTGCCGGCGGTGCGCTCCCCGGGACGGGAGCCGGACGTGCCGGTGGTGGGGCTCGCACGACGGGGCGTGGGGCTGTGGAAGAGGCTCGCCTTCGACGACCGGCGGTTCGAGCCCGACCCGTCGCGGAGCGCCGCCTGGAACCGAGGAGCCTACCTGACCAACGGACCGGGCCACTGCGGGGAGTGCCACACCCCGCGGACCTGGACCATGGCCCTCGACGAGAGCCGGCACCTGGCCGGGGGGCCGCACCCGGGTGGTGAGGGCAAGGTGCCGAGCCTCGTCGGCCTCGTCGCCCGGGGACGCTACAAGGATGTCGCGGACCTCACCCTGGCCCTGCAGTTCGGCGAGACCTTCGGCTTCGACAAGCTCTCGAGCGGGGGGATGGCCGACATCCAGATGAACCTGGCCAAGCTGCCCGACAGCGATGTCCAGGCGATCTCGGAGTACCTGCTGAGCCTCGACTGACCGCCGCTCCCCGGGCCGGCGCCGAGGCGGGTAGAATCGCGGACCTGCGAGGTGGCCCTCATGTCCGTGATCCCACGCCCAACGTTCAGCCTCGTCGCGATCGCTGCCCTCACGTGGGTGGCCGCGGGTGCATTCGCACTGGCCGCGGAGCCCGACGACGACGAGCGACCAAACATCCTCTTCGCCATCGCCGACGACTGGGGCTGGCCCCACGCCGGCGCCTACGGCGACCCGGTGGTCCAGACGCCCGTCTTCGACCGCGTGGCCCGCGAGGGGGTCCGCTTCGAGCACGCCTACGTCTCGTCGCCGTCCTGCACTCCGAGCCGCGCCGCCATACTGACCGGCCAGTGGCACTGGCGCCTCGAGGAGAGCGCAAACCTCTGGAGCACGCTCCGGAAGGAGTACCCGGTCTACCCCGACCTGCTCGAGGAGGCGGGCTACTTCATTGGACTCGAGCGCAAAGGTTGGGGTCCGGGCAAGGTTGAGGTTGGGGGGCGCACTCGGAACCCGGCGGGCCCGACTTTCGCGAGCTTCGTCGACTACATGGAGAAGCGCCCCGACGGCACGCCGTTCTGCTACTGGTTCGGTTCCCACGACCCGCACCGCCCGTACGACGCGGGATCGGGCGCGGGCAGCGGCATGCCCCTCGACGCCATACGTCTGTTCGCCCACTTCCCCGACGCTCCCGAGGTCCGCAGCGATGTGGCCGATTACTACTTCGAGGTCCAGCGCTTCGACCGGGAGGTCGGGGAGATGCTCGCCCTCCTCGACAAGAGGGGTGAGCTGGACCGGACGATCGTGGTGATGACTGGCGACCACGGCATGCCCTTCCCCCGCTGCAAGTCCAACCTGTACGACTCCGGAGCCCGTGTCCCCCTGGCCATCCGAGGCCCGGGCGTGGCCACCGGGCGCGTCGTCGAGGCCTTCGTCAGCTTCACCGACCTGGCCCCGACGTTCCTGAGCCTCGGGGGTGTCGACGTCCCCGAGGTGATGACCGGGCGCAGCCTCGTGCCGCTCCTCGGAAAGGGAGCCCCGGACCCACGGGAGATCGCCGTCCGCGACCACGTGCTGGTCGGGAAGGAGCGTCACGTCCCTGCCCAGGAGAAGCCGGACATGGGGGGCACGCCCATGCGCTCGATCCGGACCACCGATTTCCTCTACATCCGCAACTTCCGCCCTGACCGCTGGCCGGCGGGGACGCCACACCACGAGCGCGCCACTCTCGAGGGGTCTTGGCTCGGGGACTGTGACAACGGTCCGACCAAGAGCTACATGGTCGAGAACCAGGACGGGGACGCCGAACACCGGCGGATATACGACCTGGCCTTTGGCAAGCGCCCGGCCGAGGAGCTGTACGACCTGAAGAAGGACCCCGACCAGATCGTGAACGTGGCTGCTGACCCGGAGTACGCACCGGTCAAGATGGAGCTCGAATCGCGGCTCATGGCCGAGCTCCGGGAGACCGGTGACCCGCGGGTCGTTGGGGGCGCCGAACGCCTCGAGGCCTACCCGTACTACGGCGGTAGCCCGCTGTGGCCGGGGCTCGGGGATGAGGAGTGAGCGCGATCCGGCCGCCTCGAAGGCGACTCCTCGCGCTGTCGAGGGGGATCCGTTCCCTCCTCGGGACCCTCGTGGCCGTGCCGGTGGTGGTGCTTCTGTTCGGCTCCCACTGGAGCTGGGACCGGTCCGTGGCGCCGCGCCGGGTCTGGAAGATCGCGCCGGACGCGACACGGTCCGACCAGGGCGAGGAGGTCAGCCTCCACTTCTACGAAGACGGCTCCGACCCCGGCCGGGGGGTGGAGCTGGGCGACGGGTCCGTCCTCCGGGCGGAGCTGCCACGGGAGGTCTCCCGGTTCCAGGTCGTGCTCCAGGTCGACCCGAACGACTTCTACCTCGTCCTCGGGGGACCCGAAGAAGGCGCGCTGGAGCCGCTGTGGAAGGTGCGCCGGGAGCGGAGCGAATCCGTCCTCACGACACTCCGGAGCCCGAGGCTGGAGGTGACGACCCCCATCCGCTTCCTGCAGGTCGAGGGTCTCCGAGGGGAAGGGGCGCGCTCCGTCGCCGGCCTGCGTCTGGACCTCGAGCCCCTCGAGATCCCCCACCTCGTCCTGGTCCCACTGCTGTGGGGGGCCTGGCTGCTCCTGGGGGCGGCGAGTCGGACGGGCCAGGCCCGCTGGGCGACCGCGGTCCTGGACCGGTGGAGGAGAGTCGACCTCTGGCTCGCGGCGGTGCTCATCGGCGCGGTGGTTCTGGAGACACCGAGCCTCGTGGTCTACAGCCTCCTGGCCGTGGCGGCGATCTGGGCCGTCCTGAGGCTGCTCGCAGCCTGGCTCGCCCACGCCCCCGCCTCGCTGCTGGCCACCGCCGTCGTGGTCGGGCTCCTGTTGCTGGTCGTTCCGAGGATCTTCAAGTCGGCGATCACGGCACGGCTCGCCAGGTTCCACGACCTGACCGTCGACCATCGACCTCGACCCGGAGGCGAGATCAACGCCGACCGGATTCGTTTCTCCGGTACGGCGTCAGACCTGGCCGACGAGGACTTCGTCGTCCTCTTCCTCGGCGACTCGTTCACCTACGGCGAGACGCTGGCGTACGACGAGGCCTACCCCTACGCGTTCGAGCGCATCGTTTCCGGGTTCGACTGCACTGCCCCCATACGCAGCGTCGACGGGGGGTGGGTCAGCTCCTCGCCGCTGCTGGCCCTTCGCCTGCTCCAGGAGATCGGCCGGGACTACCGCCCCGACCTCGTGGTCTACAGCCTCGACATGACCGACTTCCACGACGACCTCCTGTACGAGCAGCGCCTCCGTGAGGGTGGAGATCTCGAGATCGACGCCGGCGAGGCCCTCGTCCAGGGCCTCGTGCGCGCCGTGCCCGCCCTCGCGTCGTACGTCCCCCGGCTGCGGGAGGTACGAAGCCTCTTCCGCGCCCGGGACGGGGACGGGAAGGGAGGGGGGGAGTCCCTCCCCGAGGACCGCTTCTTCGCCACCGCTCAGCCCCTGGAGGAGAGCGAGGCCGACATCGAACGGGGCGTGATCCGGAACCTCGCCTCCCTCCACGACCTCTCGACGGAGACCCTCGGCGCGCGGATGGCTCTGGTCGTCTACCCCCGCGCGTACCAGTACTCGACGCGCGAGTCCCCGGCGAGCTGGGAGAGGTATCGCTACGAGGCGATGGGGCCCTGGGTGCGCGAGCCGTTCCGGTACTTCCGGGAGAACGGCAATCGTTTGCCCTATCCGGTCCTCGACGCCCTCCCCACCTTCGAGGGTGCCGACGAGTTCCCGCTGTTCCGGGACGACGATCCCCACTGGAACGAGGCCGGCGCGCGACTCATGGCCGAGACCGTGGCCCGGTGGGCCGCGGAGTCGGGTCTCATTCCCTGCCACGCCCCTCCGGAGTAGGCACCCCAGTCGCTCGTCGGACGGCAAGTCACTCACCTGAAATCACTTCGGGGCCCGTACCCCAACGCATGACTTCCATGAGCGAAATGCATGGGCTCTCCCCTTGACCGGCCCTGCCGTGTTCTCTATCTTCGTCCAACTACCCACCGAGTTGTGGGGACGCCACGCTCACCTCCCGTCCCGGGTCGCGGACGCGTGTGTGGTGTCTCCGGAGCTCACCGGCCGGAGGACCCCTCCAACAGGGACGTTGGGATGCACGAGACGCTGTCGAGGAAAGGACTCTACGATCCCCGCTTCGAGCACGACGCCTGTGGCGTCGGGTTCATCGCCGACCTCAACAACGTCAGGTCTCACGAGATCGTCGAGAAGGGCATCGAGATCCTCGTCAACCTCGACCACCGCGGCGCCCGGGGGGCGGAGAAGGAGTCCGGCGATGGAGCGGGGATCCTCACCCAGATTCCCCACGCCTTCTTCCTCCGGGAGTGCTCGCAGCTCGGGATCACCCTCCCCGAGCCCGGTGACTACGGCATCGGCCAGTGCTTCCTGCCCCGGGACACGAAGACCCACGTAGGGACGAAGCACGTCTTTCGGCGCGCCCTCGACGAGGTCGGGCTCGACGTGCTGGGCTGGCGGGAGGTCCCCACCGACAGCTCGACCCTCGGCGCCACCGCCATCTCGGGCGAGCCCGCGATCCAGCAGGTGATCGTCCGCCGCCCCGTGAGCTGCCGCACCCAGGACGACTTCGAGCGTCGCCTCTTCGTGGCCCGCAAGTACGGGATCCGCATGGTGCGCGAGTCGGTCAAGGGCGCGGACGACTTCTACATCTGCTCGCTGTCCTCGCGGACCGTGGTCTACAAGGGCATGCTGACGCCGGAGCAGGTGCCGGCCTACTTCCCGGACCTCTCCGAGGAGTCATTCGAGTCGGCGCTCGCACTGATCCACAGCCGCTTCTCCACGAACACCCTGCCCACCTGGCCTCTCGCCCACCCCTTCCGCACCCTCGCTCACAACGGCGAGATCAACACCCTGCGCGGCAACGTGAACTGGATGAGGTCCCGCGAGGCCCTCATCGAGTCCTCCCTCTTCACCGCCGACGAGATCCAGAAGATGCGGCCCGTCGCGCAGGAGGGCAGCTCCGACTCGGGCATTCTCGACAACGTCGTCGAGTTCCTGATGATGGGTGGCCGCAGCCTCCCCCACGTCATGATGATGCTCATCCCCGAAGCCTGGGAGAAGGATCCCGAGATCTCCGCCGACCGCAAGGCCTTCTACGAGTACAACGGGGCGGTCATCGAGCCCTGGGACGGCCCGGCCTCGGTGGCCTTCACCGACGGGACCCTCATCGGGGCGACCCTGGACCGCAACGGGCTCCGGCCGTCGCGCTACTGCCTGACCGACGACAACATCCTGATCATGGCCTCCGAGGCCGGCGTCCTCGAGGTGCCGCCGGAGAAGGTGGTCCGGAAGGGCCGCCTCCAGCCCGGAAAGATGTTCGTGGCCTCCCTGGAAGAGGGGCGCATCATCCCCGACGAGGAGATCAAGTCCCGGATCTGCGCGCAGCAGCCCTACCAGCAGTGGCTCGACGACGGGAAGATTCCCCTCGCCGAGCTCGAGCCACCACGCCAGATTCTCCAGCCTCCGGCCCGTCGAGTGCTCACCCGGCAGAAGGTCTTTGGCTACTCCCTCGAGGACCTGCGGATCCTCATGGCCCCCATGGTGAAGAACGGCCAGGAGCCGGTGGGCTCCATGGGCAACGACACCCCCCTTGCCGTCCTGTCCGAGAAGTCCCGGAGCCTCTTCGACTACTTCCACCAGCTCTTCGCCCAGGTCACCAACCCACCCATCGACCCCATCCGCGAGGAGATGGTGATGAGCCTCGTCTCCTTCGTGGGAGGCGAAGGGAACATCCTCGTGGACGGGCCCGAGCACGCGCACATGATCGAGCTGCCCCAGCCGGTGCTCACCAACGAGGACCTCGAGCGCTTGCGGTGGGTGGACCGGCAGCACTTCCAGGCCAAGACCATCTCGACCTGCTTCAAGGCGGAGCCGGGTCGGATGCAGCGGGCGCTGGACCGCCTCCGCCGCGAGGCCGAGGAGTACGTGCTGGACGGGTACGAGGTCATCATCCTGACCGACCGCCCGGTGGACTCGGACCACGCGGCGATTCCCTCGCTCCTCGCGGTGTCGGCGGTACATCACCACCTGATCCGCAAGGGTCTGCGCTCGCGGTGCGGCCTCGTCGTCGAGACCGGCGAGGCCCGCGAGGTGCACCACTTTGCCTGCCTCCTCGGCTTCGGCGCGTCCGCGGTCAACCCCTACGTGGCTTTCGAGACCATCGAGGACATGCGCCTCCGGAAGCTCCTGCCCAGCAGTCTGAGCGAGCCCGAAGCTCGGGAGCACTACCTCAAGGCGGTGGGCAAGGGGCTCCTCAAGACGATGTCGAAGATGGGAATCTCGACGATCTCCTCGTACATCGGGGCCCAGATCTTCGAGGCGGTGGGCCTGGCCGACGAGGTCATCGAGGAGTACTTCCCCGGCACCGTCTCCCGCATCGGCGGCATCGACGTCGGCACCATCGAGCGTGAGACGCTGATGCGCCACCAGGCCGCCTACATCGACGTAGACGACCAGACCGACCTCGAGCTGGGCGGGCTCTACCAGTGGCGGCTGCGGGGCGAGCGCCACCTCCACAACCCGGACACCATCCAGAAGCTCCAGCACGCGGCCCGCACGAACGACTACGAGCTCTACCGCGAGTACGCCCGCCTCATCGACGACAACTCCGAAGCGCCGATCACCGTCCGGCACCTGCTCGAGTTCGCCAACCTCACCCCGATTCCCATCGAGGAGGTCGAGCCCGTCGAGTCCATCGTCAAGCGCTTTGCCACCGGTGCCATGTCCTTCGGCTCGATCTCCTGGGAGGCCCACACGACCCTGGCCATCGCCATGAATCGCCTCGGGGCCAAGTCGAACACCGGAGAGGGCGGCGAGGACCCGGCCCGCTTCGAGCCGCTCCCGAACGGCGACTCCATGCGCTCGGCGATCAAGCAGGTGGCCTCCGGCCGATTTGGCGTGACCTCCAACTACCTGGTCAACGCCGACGAGCTCCAGATCAAGATGGCCCAGGGTGCCAAGCCCGGCGAGGGCGGCCAGCTCCCCGGCCACAAGGTGGACGAGAAGATCGCGAAGACACGCCACTCGACGCCGGGAGTGGGGCTGATCTCCCCTCCGCCCCACCACGACATCTACTCCATCGAGGACCTGGCCCAGCTGATCTACGACCTCAAGAACTCCAACCCCCGGGCCCGAATCAACGTCAAGCTCGTGGCCGAGGTCGGCGTGGGGACCATCGCCGCCGGGGTGGCCAAGGCCCACGCCGACGTCATCCTCATCTCCGGCCACGACGGGGGCACCGGCGCGTCGCCCCTCTCGTCGATCAAGCACGCGGGTCTGCCCTGGGAGCTCGGCCTGGCCGAGGCCCACCAGGTCCTCATGCAGAACAACCTGCGGGACCGGGTGGTCCTCCAGACCGACGGGCTCCTGCGCACCGGCCGCGACATCGCCATCGCCACCCTCCTCGGCGCCGAGGAGTGGGGCGTCGCCACCGGGGCGCTGGTCGCGATGGGCTGCATCATGATGCGCAAGTGCCACCTGAACACCTGCCCCGTGGGGGTGGCCACACAGGACGAAGAGCTCCGCAAGCTCTTCACCGGGGACCCGGACCATGTGGTCAACTTCTTCCGCTTCATCGCCGCGGACCTCCGCGAGCACATGGCGCGGCTCGGATTCCGCAGAGTGGACGACATGGTCGGGAGGGTGGACAGGATCGCTCCCCTGCGCGATGTCAGGCACTTCAAGGCCAAGCAGCTCGATCTTTCACGGCTCCTCCACTTCGTAAGGGCCAACGACCGCTGCGGTACCTTCTGCTGCGTCCCCCAGGACCACGGCCTCGACCGGGCCCTCGACAACGAGCTCGTCCGTCTCGCCACCCCTGCCCTCGAGCGGGGTGAGTCGGTCGAAGCCTCGTTCGAGATTCGCAACGTCAACCGCACGGTGGGCACGATCCTGGGCCAGGAGATCACCCGGCGCACCGGCGAGGAGGGTCTGCCCGAGGACACCATCCGCCTCAAGGCCACGGGCTCGGCGGGCCAGTCGTTCATGGCCTTCGCCCCGAGGGGCCTGACCATCGAGCTCGAGGGCGAGGCCAACGACTACTTCTGCAAGGGACTCTCCGGAGGCAAGGCGATACTCCGTCCGCCGCGGGGCTCCGTCTTCAACCCCAACGAGAACGTGATCTGCGGCAACGTCTCCTTCTACGGTGCGACCTCAGGCAAGGCCTTCATCCTCGGTCCGGCCGGGGAACGCTTCTGCGTGCGTAACTCCGGCGCCCACGTGGTGGTCGAGGGAGTGGGCGACCACGGCTGCGAGTACATGACCGGCGGCCGTGCCGTCGTCCTCGGGCCGATCGGCCGGAACTTCGCGGCGGGGATGTCGGGCGGTGTCGCCTACGTCTGGGACGAGGACGAGCGGGCTCGGCCTCGCGTCAACACCGGAATGGTGGACCTCGAGGACATGGCCGAGCCGGACGACGTGCTCGAGCTCAGGGCCCTCGTCGAGGAGCACGCGCGCGCGACGGGGTCGGAGCGGGCCAGGCGCATCCTCGCCACCTGGGAGGTGCAGCTCAGGAAGTTCGTCAAGGTCATGCCGCGGGACTACAAGCGCGCGCAGGCGAAGCGCGCGGCCGAGACGGCCGCGGTGGCCTGAGGGAACGCCATGGGCAAGGACACCGGCTTCAAGGACTTCGAGCGCAAGGCGCCGGCCTACCAGCCGCCGGAGGATCGCATCCGCCACTGGGACGAGTTCGTGATCCCCCTCTCTCAGGAGGAGGTGGAGATCCAGGGCGCCCGCTGCATGAACTGCGGCGTGCCCTTCTGCCATCCCGGCTGTCCCCTCGGCAACGTCATCCCCGACTTCAATGACCACATATACCAGGGCAAGTGGCGTCGCGCCCTGAAGGCCCTCTACTCGACCAACAACTTCCCGGAGTTCACCGGCCGTGTGTGTCCCGCCCCGTGCGAGTCGGCGTGCGTTCTCGGCATCAACCGGCCGCCGGTCACCATCAAGAACATCGAGGTCTCGATCATCGAGCGGGCGTTCCAGGAGGGGTGGGTCGAGCCCCGCCTCCCCCGCAAGCGTACGGGCCGGTGCGTGGCCGTCGTGGGGTCGGGACCGGCCGGGCTCGCCGCCGCCGATCAGCTCAACCGCGCCGGGCACACCGTCACCGTCTTCGAGCGGGCGGACCGGATCGGCGGACTCCTCCGCTACGGAATCCCCGACTTCAAGCTGTCGAAGCACGTGCTCGACCGCCGCATCGACCTGATGATGACGGAAGGGGTGGCCTTCCGAACCGGCGCCCACGTGGGCGTCGACTACCCCGCCGCCGAGCTCCTGGCCGAGTTCGACGCCATCGTCCTCGCCGGGGGTTCGACCAGGCCCCGGGATCTCCCCATCCCCGGCCGCGACGCCAGCGGTGTGGAGTTCGCCATGGACTTCCTCACCCAGTCCAACCACCGCGTCGCCGGCGACGAGATTCCGGAAGGGACGGACATCCTCGCCACCGGGAAGGATGTCGTCGTCATCGGCGGCGGCGACACCGGCTCCGACTGCGTGGGGACCTCCATTCGACAGCAGGCACGCTCGGTCACCCAGATCGAGATCCTGCCCAGGCCGCCGGAGGGCCGCACAGTCGAGACGCCCTGGCCCGTCCACCCGGGCCCGCGCATGTTCTCCACCTCGAGCTCTCAGGCCGAGGGCTGCGAGCGCGACTGGGCGGTCCTGTCGAAGGAGTTCCTGGCGGACGGCTCGGGCGCGCTGCGTGGCATCCGGGCCATGCGGGCGGACTGGAGCGCGGGGCGCCCGGAGGAGATTCCG
Source organism: Acidobacteriota bacterium (assembly GCA_022340585.1). Taxonomy (GTDB): domain Bacteria; phylum Acidobacteriota; class Vicinamibacteria; order Fen-336; family Fen-336; genus JAJDNS01. The sequence goes on along the minus strand of JAJDNS010000098.1, from coordinate 11,774 downwards.
GGAAGCGAGTACGAGATGCCGGCGCAGCTCGTGCTCCTGGCCATGGGCTTCCTCCACCCCGAGCACGCGGTCCTGGACGACTTCGGGGTGGACAAGGACGACCGGGGCAACTGCGCATCGAGCAGCCACCGCACCTCCCGGGACGGCGTCTTCGTCGCCGGCGACATGCGCCGAGGGCAGTCCCTCGTGGTCTGGGCCATCAGCGAAGGCCGCGAGTGCGCCCTCGAGGTGGACGAGTACTTGACCGGAAGGCCGTCGCTCCTCGGCGCCAAGGCCCGGTCCCGCAGCGACGTGGCGTTGGCACGCTAGTCGAAGTACTTCTCGACGACCCAGCCCGGTTGGTGTGCGTCGGGCACCCGCCTGATCGACTCGTAGTCGAACTCCATGGAGGCCTTCTCGTCGGTGACGAGGGGGTGCGGGTCGTCGAGGACATCGTGCTGTGACTCGAGCAGAGCCGTCAGCCGGGTCCGCTCCTCCGCATGGTCCGGGTCGTCGGCAAGGTTCCGGAGCTCGAAGGGGTCGCGCTCCAGATCGAAGAGCTGGACGTGGTCGAGGAGCGGGTAGCGGATGAGCTTGACCCGCCGGTCCCGCACCGCTCGCATCTTGTCCTCGTAGGCGGTGTAGATCACATCTCGAACCCTGGTGGCCTCGCCCCGCCACAGGCCGCTCAGGTCGAGGCCTTCCACCCCTTCGGGCATCGCCACTCCGGTCAGCCCGGCGATGGTCGGGAAGAGGTCGTAGAGCATGACGAGCGCTCGGCTCTCCCCGGCCGGAATGCCGGGCCCGGCCACGATCAGTGGGACGCGAGTGCTGTGCTCGTAGAGGCTCTGCTTGCCGAGGAGCCCGTGGCTACCCAGGGCGAGGCCGTTGTCGCTGGCGAGAACGACCACCGTTCGGTTGGCCAGTCCGGTGCGCTCCAGGGTGGCGAGCAGGTCCCCGATCCTCGTGTCGACGTGGGTGACCAGGCCGTAGTACTCACCGGTCTGCTCGCGGATGACTTCCGGCGCCCGGGGCCACGCCGCGAGCTGCTCGTCCCGGCCCGTCATCCATCCGTTGTGGAAGGGATGCACCGGCATGAAGTTGGGCGGAAGCGGCTGTCCGGCGCCGGTGTACATCGCCCGGTACTCCTCGGGCGGGCTACGGGGATCGTGGGGGGCGGTGAAGGCCACGTAGGCCAGGAACGGTGTCGCCGCGGCGGCGGCCGCGTGCCCCTCCAGAAACTCGATCGCGGCATCGACGAACAGGTCCGTCGAGAAGCCCTCGACCTCGACCTCGGAGAAGCCGCCGTCCGGGAGCCGCTGCTGGAGCGGCACCGCCCGGTGATCGCTCATCCCCCCGAAGAAGACGTTGCGTCCGTGCTGGAAGCTCCGGGCGAACGACTCCCGGCTCTGGTGCCACTTGCCGGTGCCGAAGGTGACATAGCCGTGGCGGCCCAGGACCTCGGGAAACGTCTGGACGGAGTCCAGGTCGTCGTAGACGTGGAACAGCGTGCGTCCGCTCATGAGCATCGCCCGGCTCGGGGCGCAGACCGCCCCGTGGTGCGAGCCCATGATGTGGGCCTCGCGGAAGCTGAAGCCGCGGCGGGCGAGAGCGTCGATGGCCGGCGTGCGGACGTACGGGTTGCCGTAGGCCCCCACGGCGTCGGCGCGCTGGTCGTCGGTGAACAGGAAGAGGATGTTGGGCCGGTCGGGCGTCGTTGCGTCGGGGTGCTCCTCGGTACCCCGCTTCCCGCACGCAAGGCACGTCACCGCGAGGAGGACGAAGCCCAGAGCCCCGAGGTGTCGGCTGGCCCTCGTTGCCCGGCCCGGGTTCCGATTCACGAGGGCTCTCCTTCGTCCCGGCGGCGGAGCGGAGTCGGGCTCACGCACGGACCAGGTACTTCTCGATGATGGCCGGGTCGGGCTCCACCCCCAGGCCCGGCTCCTCGGGCACCGCGGCGTGGCCGTCGGTGACCCGGATGGGGTTCCGGGCCAGCGAGCGGCACAGCTCGCCAGGCTCCGTGCAGTACTCCAGGATGAAGGCGTTGGGCACGCTCGCCAGGAGGTGCAACGAGGCCGCGACGTTGATGTCGGTGGTGAAGTTGTGGTTGACGATCGGCACTCCCCGCGTTTGCGCGAGCACGGCGACGGTCATGGCCTGGGTCAGCCCGACACGGCTCGGGTCGACCTGCACCACGTCCACCCCACCAACATCCAGGAGGCGGTTGAAGCCCGCCACCGTGCACTCCTCCTCGCCTGCGGCGATGGGAGTCTCGCACTGCGCCGAGACCATGGCGTAGCCGTCGAGGTCGTCGGGGTGGAGCGGCTCCTCGATCCAGAAGAGGTCGTAGGGATCGAAGAGGCGAGCGCGCTCGAGGGTCGTCCACGCGTCCCAGGCATGTCCCACGTCGAGCATGAGCTCCATGTCCTCCCCAATCGCCCCACGGATCGCCTCGAGGTAGGCGCAGTCCCGGTCGGGGTCCTCGCCGAAGGGCTCCCACCCGAACTTGACCGCGGTGTAGCCGGCGTCCCGGGCGGCCCGGGCCCGATCGGCCGTCGCCTCCGGGGTCTCCTGGAACAGGTTCGACGCGTACACCCGTACCGTCGTGCGGTATCCGCCGCCCAGCAGGCGGTAGACGGGCTCGCCCAGGGCCTTCCCCTTGATGTCCCACAGCGCGAGGTCGATCCCGGCCATGGCCTGGATGACCGCGCCCTCGCGGCCGAAGTAGAGCGTGCCCTCGTACATCCGCTCCCAGAGCCGGTCCGTCTCCCGGGGATCCTCTCCGACCAGCAGGTGGCGCAGGCCGCTCACCAGGGTGTGGGACACCGGCGCGTCGATGATGGCTTTCGCCACGTGGGGGCAGGCATCCACCTCGCCCCAGCCGGTGATCCCCGCGTCGGTGGCGACGCGGACGATCAGGGCGTCCTGCGAGCTGTCGGTGCGAGCCTGGATCTCGGGAAGCCGAAGGTAGAGTCCCTGGACGTCGGTGATCTTCATATCAGCCTCCGGTCGTCACTGAGCGGCACCCGCCGAGAGGCGTGGGCGGGGCTATTCTACTTGGCCGGGGGTGTTTGCGTGGTCGGAATGGAACCCCGGGGTCGGTGTGATCGTAGTGCTGTCGTGGAGCCCCCGCCCTGTCTGGCGGGTGGCCCTCCAGCATTCCCCGGGCCATCGACGCCGGCCCCCTGTCCAGAGAGGCCCAGTGCATGAGCAGGCTCACCCTCGCCCTGACCGCCGGTCCCCTCGACACCGTCGAGATGCCGGGGCTGGGGGTCCCCGGTCGCGTCGTCACCCTGAAGGGCCAGACCGGGCTGACCGCCGACGCCGGCACGATCCTCTCGGAGGCCGAGCGCATGGACCTGGTCGGAAGCCTCTCCGCCCTCCTGGGGGCCGGGACGCTCGACGGTGGCCGCTACCTCGCCGCCCTCGAAGGGCTCGCGGCGGACCCGGAGCCGATGGTCGTGGGCTCGGTCCTGGACGCCCTGGGTGGGGTCCAGAAACCCTTCGTGCCGGCCGATCTCGAAGGCGAGTACGCCGCCTACCTCCACCGGGCACTGCGACCGGCGCTGGACGGTGTCGGCTTCCGGCCGCGGGAAGGCGAAAGCGAGACCACCACCCTCGTGCGGCCTCGCCTCCTCCTCTGGCTGGGCGACGACGGCCGGGACCCGGAGGTCCAGCGCTTCGCCAGGGAGCAGGCCACTACCTACCTCGACGATCCGGGCTCGGTCCCTGCCTCCATCGCCGGGGCCTGCCTGATCCTCGCCTCGATGGACGGCAGCCCGAAGCAGTTCGACGCGATGATGCAGCGCTTCGAGTCGGCCGAGGTACCTACCGAGTGCGCGCGCTACCTCCAGGCGCTGGGGGCGTTTCGCGACCCGGCGTTGGTGGAGCGCGCCCTCGACTACGCGTTCTCCGGTCCCCTGCGCACCAACGAGCTCTTCACGATCCCTGCCAACCTCACCCGGACGGCGTCTGGCAGCGACCGGGCTTTCCGGTGGATGACGGAGGACTACTCGACTCTGGCCGAGCGTCTCCCCCCCGAGCTCATGGGCTTCATGCCCTACTTCGCCGACGGGTGCTCGGCCGAGCGGCTCGAGTCCGCGCGGGCGTTCTTCGGCGAGCCCGAGCACCAGGCCACGGGCACGACGCGGATGGTCGGCCGCGTCGCGGCCCAGTTGGACGAGTGCCTCGCACTCCAGGCCCGGGCCGGCGACAGCGCCCGGCGCTTCCTGGAGAGGGCGCAGCCGTGAGTGCCAGACAGCAGCCCCGAGGGCTGCTCCTCGATCTCGACGGCACGGTCTACGAGGACGACGCGCCCATCCCCGGCGCCCCGGAGGCCATCGCGGCGCTGCGTAGCGGCGGCGTCTCTGTCCGCTTCGTCACCAACACCACCCGCGTTCCCAGCGCCACCATCGCCGGGTGGCTGGAAGGCTTTGGCATCCCGGCCACCGCGGGGGACGTCTTCACCCCGCCGCGAGCCGCGGTGTCCTGGCTGGGCCAGAGGGGAGTCCGTCGGATCCGCCTCTGTCTCCCCGAGGGCTCCTTCGGCGAGTTCGAGGCGTTCGAGATCACGGACCGGGACCCGGAGGTCGTCGTCGTCGGCGATCTGGGACCGGCCTGGACCTTCGACACGATGAACCGCGTCTTCCGCCAGGTCCTCGACGGCGTCGAGCTCGTGGCCCTGCACCGCAACCGGTACTGGAAGTCGGGAGGGAAGCTCATCCTCGACGTGGGCGCGTTCGTGGCCGCCTTCGAGTACGCCACCGGCCGGACCGCCACCCTGGTCGGCAAGCCCAGCCGGGCGATGTTCGAGGCGGCGGCACGTTCGATGGGCTTCAGCCTCTCCGAGGTGGCGATGGTGGGCGACGACCTGCGCGCGGACATCGGCGGCTCCCAGGCCATCGGCATCCGCGGCTTCATGGTGCAGACGGGCAAGTACCGGGCCCCCGAGGTCGAGGCTTCCGAAATCATCCCGGACCGGGTCCTCGCGTCTGTGGCCGCGCTGCCCGAGCTTCTGCTAGGCTGACCGGCGTCATGCCGCCGCCCCAGGAGGAGACCGCCGGGGTCCTCGACAATACCTGCATCCTCTACGTCGACGGCGGGACCACGCGCACTCGGGGATGGGCGGTGGTCGGCGAGCGCGTGGTGGCCGCCGACCGCGTCACCGTGGGAGCACGGGACACGGCCCGCGAGGGTTCGCCGGCGCGCCTCGGGGAAGCGCTTCGACACCTGTTCCGGAAGATCGGCGATCGGTGCCGTGACCAGGGCCAGCCCCCTCCCGCGCTCGGCGTCGCGGCCGGCATGATCACCTCGGCCGAGGGCCTGGTCGACGTACCCCACGTGGAGGCGCCGGCCGACGCCGGCCATCTGGCCCGGAGCGCGGAACTCCACCGGCTTCCCCAGGTGGCGCCCCTGCCCTTCGTCTTCGTTCCCGGCATCCGCTCCGGACCTCCGCAGGTCGACGCCGAGGCCATCGGCGCGAGCGACGTCATGCGGGGCGAGGAGGTCCTGAGCCTCGGCCTGGCCGCTCGTGGGCACCTCCCGGACGGGGGCCTGGTCTTCAGCCTCGGGTCGCACTGGAAGGCGATACACGTCGACGCGACGGGGCGCGTGGTCTCGAGCGTGTCGACGGTGGGCGGCGAGATGCTCTTCGCCGTCCGATCGCACACCATCCTCGCCAGCTCCGTCCCCCGGGGCTGGCCCCCGTCGCTCCCCGCGGGCTGGGTGGCGGCGGGACGCCAGCGCGGGCACGACGACGGGCTCCCCCGGGCCCTCTACTGCGTGCGCCTGCTGGACCAGCGGACCCCCTCGAGCCTGGAGGAGCGCCTCGCCTTCCTCGTCGGCGCGACCATCGCCGCCCACGAGAAGACGCTGCTTCCCCGGACGGCACTGGATTCGCGCCGAGTCGTGCTCGTGGGCGCCCCGGCCCTGGTCGAAGCCTGGACGAGCGTGCTCCGCGACCGGGCCCTGGATCCGGTCGGCGTCGAGCAGAAGGAGAGAGAGGCCGCCTTCCGGGCCGGGTGTCGGGCGGTGCTCGAGGCGGGCGACGTCGGTCGCCCCCGCGAGACAGCCGGCCTCGAATGGCGACCGCCCCGCTGAGGGAGCCCAACCCCGAGACCTGGGCCGGGCGACAGGGGCGGGTCACCCCGGTCCTCGAGGAAGTCGTGCGCCCGGGCGATGCCGGGAGTCCCGAGGTCAATCAGTACGGTGGACAGCGGATGGTCGAGGATTGCACGGCCCGACTGAAGGAGAAGGGATTCCCGGAGGAATCTCTTCACCACGAGAACTTCTTCTGGGCGGGCCCCGGGCCCGGTCAGGGCTTCTTGAGCAGGGCCGCGTAGCGTCGCCGCAGGTCGAGCATCCGCCCGACGCTGAGACCCAAGTGTCCCGCCGTCTCGATCTCGTGGTCCCAGGTCGCGCCCGAGACGTGGCCCCGGGGCTCGACCACGAGCAGCCGGCCACCGGGCTTCAGGGCCGCGGTGATCTGTCGCAGGCCCCCCTCGATGTCGGGCAGCTCGTGAAGAGAGTGGATGGCCACGGCGAAGTCGACGGTGCCCTCGTGGTCGGAGAGGGCCAGGTCGTCCTGGCCACACAGGATCGGCTCGATGCGATCGATCAAGCCGGCCTTCGTGGCACGCCGGACGAGCCCCTTCAGCATGCGCGGCTCCACGTCGACGCAGAGGACCAGTCCGTTCTCGCCGGTCATCCGCGCCAGGGGCAAGCCAAAGAAGCCCGTGGCACACCCGACGTCCAGGATCGTCATGCCCGGCTCGACCCAGGGTCCGAGCAGCTTCTCGGGGCTCTCGAACAGCCGGCGCAGGGGGCTCGCCATGAAGGGAGCGGCCCACCCGGGGCATCGGTGAAGCTGCCGCGACGGGGGCTTTGGTTCTGTCTTCAGCTCCTGTGTCATTGCTCCTTCGGTCGCCATCCCATTCTCCTCGTTCAGGCCCCCAGATTTGCAACCTGAGCAATTGCTCGGCTACCATTCAAGATATGAGTGATTACTCATTTTGTCGACTCGCATTCAATGGAGCGCCATGGTGAGACCCAGAGGCCGTGCAAGGCGCTCCCGCTCAACAGTTCCGGGGCCCGGGGGTGATCGTGCAGAGGCGGGGCGCGCCCCCGGAACTCGCGTTCGCGGGGATTCCCCGGGCTCGGACCCGCACCCCTCCCACCTCGAGCCGCGGAGGCGGCCCCGGCAGGAGCGGGCCCGGGCCACGGTCCAGGCCATCCTCGGGGCGGCGGCTGACGTGATCGCGAACGACGGCTACGCCGCGATGACCACGAACAAGGTGGCGGAGCGTGCCGGCGTTTCCATCGGGTCTCTCTACCAGTACTTCCCCAACAAGCAGGTGATCCTAGTCAGCCTCCTCGAGGAGCACCTCGCCCACGTCCATCCGGTCATCGAGCGATCGCTGGACGAGTTGAGCGACCCCGCAGTGCCCTACGTCGAGGCCATGCACCGCATGTTCGTGCGCCTGCTCGCGCTGCACCGCGACGCCAACCCTCGCCTGCAGCGAGCGCTCGGAGAAGAGGTGCCTCAGCCCCCTCACGTCCGTGAGCAGAGGCGACGACGTGAGGCCGAGTACACCGCCCGTGTCGCCACCATACTGCGCGACCGTCCGGATGTCCGGGCCTACAACCCCGAGGTGGCGGCACAGGTCCTCGTCGAGGCCACGTCGGCGCTCTCACGCTGGCTCGCCCACGAAGCGCCGCCCGACCTCGACCGGGAGGCCTACGTCCGCGAGGCGGTCCGGCTCCTCACCGCGCACCTTCAGCCAACACGCCCCTGAACTCGAGGTGGCGAGCATCCGGCGCGGGGCGGCGTCGGGTTCAGGGCGACAGCGGCGGCGGGGGCATCCTCCGGAACAGGGCCTCGGTCTCGGGCGAGAACAGGACCCAGAGACCGTACACCCCCACGATCGTCCCGAAAGGGAGGTGGAGCAGCCCGAGGATGCAGAGAACGATCCCGAGAACCCGGGCCCGCGGGCGACGCCGAGTATCGTCACGTGCTGCTGCATGTCTCCCTCCCGGCCGGGCCGTCGCTATGGAGTACGGCGGGTCGAGCCCGTCTGTTTCACCCTGCCGGCAGTCCGAGCGATCGAGATGTGCTTTCCAGGCACTTTGTTGAGGGCTTCGGGTCGTTCGCCCGGGACCGGTTGCTCCGACGAGTCGGTCCGAGTGGCCACCGAGGGCGGCGACCTTCATGCCATCCTGATACTGGCGTTCATGTTCAGGTGATCCTGTCCGGACAGAGTCACCTGAAACCCCGTGTCATGTTTCACAACTCGCTCTCCAGCCGGGCACGTTGAAGCTTTGCGCCGGCCGGACGACGTCCCCTGCGACGCGTGCCGACGCGAGCCATTCCCCGCCACGGCAGGGCAGGTTCCCGCCTCCACCACCCCGACTTCGATGACTGAGGCACTCTGTCTCCACCAGCGGGGGTGGGCAACGTGCCGGGAAACCGCACCTGGACCCCGGGCCGCCGATGGCGGTAGTCTCTCAGCGGCCGACCATCCTGCCCGAGGAAGCGATCACCATGGCGGAATCGCGTCCTTGGGCCAAGGCATCCGGCCGCAGGCCGGCTCGGTCCTCGGGAGGACGGCCGCGTGGCGCTGGCGGCAGGAACACGTCTCGGCCCCTACGAGATCCTGGCCCCGCTCGGGGCCGGGGGAATGGGTGAGGTTTATCGCGCCCGCGACCCACGTCTCGGGCGGGAGGTGGCCCTCAAAGTCCTCCCCCCGGACGTGGCCTCCGACCCCGAGCGCCTGGAGCGATTCGAGCGGGAGGCCCGGGCCCTCGCCGCGTTGAACCACCCTCACATCGTGACCATCTATTCTGTGGAGGAAGTCGATGGCCGGCGCTTCCTGACCATGGAGCTCGTGGCGGGGAGCACCCTTTCCCAGATCATTCCGCAGGGCGGTCTGCCTCTCCCGTACTTCCTCCGCATCGCCGTGCCCCTGGCCGAAGCCGTTCACGCCGCCCATCAGAAGGGAATCACCCACCGCGACCTCAAGCCTGCGAACGTGATGGTGACCGAGGACGGACTGGTCAAGGTCCTCGACTTCGGCCTCGCCCGGCTGCAGGAGAACGCCCCCGAAACGGTGGACACTGAAACCACGACGAGGGTGGCGACAAGCCCGGGACGGGTCATGGGGACCGCCCCCTACATGTCGCCTGAGCAGGTCGAGGGGAAGCCGGTCGACCACCGCTCGGACGTGTTCTCCCTCGGCGTCGTCTTCTACGAGATGGCCACCGGGCGGCGGCCGTTCGCGGGAGGAAGCCAGGCCGCCCTCGCCTCGGCCATTCTGAAGGACGCACCGACACCGCTGACGGAGCTGAGACCCGATCTCCCCCCCGACCTCGGCCGCGTGATCAGACGTTGCCTCGAGAAGGAGCGTAGGCGCCGCTTCCAGTCAGTCCTGGACCTGCGCAACGAGCTGGAGGATCTCGCGGAGACCGAATCGGGTGGACGCTCGGTCGTCGCCGACGCGCGCCCCCGGTTCCCGAGCAGGTCTGTCCTGTGGGTCGCGGCTGCCCTGGGGCTGGCCGTACTCCTCTGGTCCCTCCGCAAGCCTCCCCCGCCCGCACCCCTGAGCGTCGTTCCCCTGACCAGCTTCCCCGGCGACGAGGTCCAGCCGGCGCTGTCCCCCGACGGCACCCATGTCGCCTTCCGCCGAGAGCTGGAGGAGGGGGGACATCTCTACGTGAAGGTCGTTGACGGAGGTGGTGAGCCGGTGCCGCTCACGCAAGGCGGCGTGGACGACTCCTGGCCGGCCTGGTCCCCCGACGGGACCCGCGTGGCGTTTCTGCGCCGCCGCTCCACGGACGAGCTCGACCTCCTGGAGATCGCCGCCGTGGGCGGTCCGACCCGGCGCCTCGGGGTCGTCCGCGGCTCAGGGCAAGGGCTGTCCTACTCACCCGACGGGGAGTTCATTGCGGTCCCCCACCGCGAGTCACACACCTATCCCGACGGCATCTTCCTGGTCTCGACGAGGGGCGACGGAATGCGGCGTCTGACTTCGCCCCCGGTCGCCCGGGGGGGCCGGATCGACGACATCATGCCCTCTTTCTCGCCGGACGGACGATCGGTCGCCTTCCTCCGACAGCGAGGGCTGAGCGGCGGTGTGGCAGATGTGTACACGGTGCCCCTCGAAGGGGGCGCGCCCGTCCTCGTCCTCCCCACCCCCGGAATGATGGCGGGACTCGACTGGAGTCGCGACGGCGCGAGCCTCGTTCTCAGCATCGGCATGACCTGGGAGTGGAGGCACCTGGAGAGAGTCCAGCGAGGGGGAGGGGGTCGCACCGAGATCGGCGAAGCGCAGCGGGCCGCTCAGCCATCCGTGGCGCGCCGACGGAATCGCCTCGTCTTCGTGCGCGACTTCGACGACGAGAACATCTGGGTGATTGGCGGCCCGATGGCGAAGGAGAGCCGGGCTCCGAGGCTCCTGGCTGCGTCCACGTGGGCCGACCTCGCGCCCGAGGTGTCACCGGACGGGCAGCGGGTGGCCTTCGTCTCGGGACGCTCCGGAACGTGGGAGATCTGGACCCAGTCTCTCGACGGGTCCGACCCACGGCAGATCACCCGGGTGGGTCACGCCATCTTCCCACGGTGGTCGCCGGATGGAGTCCGCATCGCCTTCAACTCCTGCGGGGGCACACCTTTGCGATGCAGTGCATTCGTCGTCGACGCGGCCGGTGGACCCGCTCAGGAGCTCACGCCCGGCGAGTTCAACGGTGCCCTCCCGGACTGGTCGCCCGACGGCGAATGGCTCTACTTCCAGTCCGACCGACAGGGAGAGCGGCAGCTCTGGCGGGTCCCTTCGCAGGGGGGCAAGCCGGCTCTGGTCACGAGGCAGGGAGGTACCGGACCCACGGTCTCCGAGAGCGGGGCCGTCTTCTTCTGGCGCGAAGGCGGGATCTGGTCGGTTCCGCCGAACGGAGGGGAGACCACTCTCGTGCTCGACATGCGGGGCGAATACTTCGCCTGGGACGTCTGGGGCCACTCCCTCGTCTTCTTCGAGCCCAAGCCAGCGGCGATCATGCTCCTGGACCTGGAAACAGGCGAGACCCGAGAGCTCACGGCCCTCGGACCCCACACCGACGTCACCACGCTGAGCGTCTCGCCCGACGGCAGGCACATTCTCTACTCACACCTGGACTCCAAGGGGAGCGACATCATGCTCCTGGACGGCTTTCAGTGACGGCGCTCGATCGGCTCGGCTTGCTGGGGGGCGAGCCTCCGGCGTCATTGGACGGCGGAAGCGGCTGACCAGCCGACGACACCTCCAGAATCTGGCAGAATGCGGTCGCGGCGCCACCTGCGCGCGGCCCACGCCATGCACGCCTTCTCATCACCCGCCCGGGAGACCTGATCATGCACACTCGGTTCCTCGTTGCCCTCTCTGCCGCCACGATCCTCACGCTCGGAGGGCCGGCTCTCGCCGGGGAAGAAGGCGAAGACGCCGGTCCCTTCTCGAGCAAGACCTTCGAGGGCCTCAAGCTCCGCAACATCGGCCCCGCATTCATGTCCGGCCGCATCGCCGACATCGCGATCCAGGAGGACGACCCGGCGACCTGGTACGTGGCGGTGGGATCGGGGGGGGTGTGGAAGACCGTGAACGCGGGGACCACGTGGACGCCCCTCTTCGACGTGGAGAGCGTGTACTCCATCGGGTGCGTCACCATCGACCCGTCCAATCCCCACGTGGTCTGGGTCGGCACCGGCGAGGACGTGGGAGGACGCCACGTGGGCTTCGGTGACGGGGTCTACCGCAGCCGCGACGGGGGCGCCC
>JAJDNS010000083.1 GCA_022340585.1 Acidobacteriota bacterium | reverse complement strand
CATGAGAGTGATCACGTTGGAGCGTGTCGGGCACTGGACTCGTGGAGCTGGTCTCCTGGCCGTCGCGGCACTGGCCTGGGCGGTCTTCGTTCCCGGTGGCGTCTTCTGGACCGGCGTCCTGGCGGGCGGCCTGATCGGGTCTGCGGTCGCCACCGCCCTGCTCGTGCACGGCCCAGCGAGTGCCACCCTCGGACAGCTCATCGGGCGGGCGGGCGCGAGGCCCGTGGCCACGCTCAGCGGATCAAGGGGCGGAGCGACCTTCCGCCCCGGAGGAGAACGAACGCCATGAAGGTGCGACCGCTTCACGATCGCCTGATCGTCCGTCGAGTCGAAGGGGAGGAGAAGGCGAGAGGGGGAATCGTCATTCCCGACACGGCCAGGGAGAAGCCCATGGAGGGCGAGGTCCTGGCGGTGGGCAAGGGAAAGCTACTGGAGAACGGGACGACGCTCGCGCTCGACGTGAAGGTGGGCGACAGGGTCCTGTTCGGCAAGTACTCCGGGACCGAGATCAAGATCGACGGCGAGGACGTGCTGATCGTTCGCGAGGACGAGGTCCTGGCGATCGTGGGGTGAGGGGGCATCGCCACGGGCGAGTCCCCGGGGTCCGCTTCGCCGGACCCGAGACGAGCTGGTGCGCGGCGCGCGGCGCCGCTTTGGGGAGCGTGCGAAGCGCCCTCCGAGTGAGGGTCCAATGTCGAAGCAGATCACGTACGGTGACGACTCACGCCAGGCGGTACTCCGCGGCGTCAACCACCTGGCCGACGCGGTCCGGGTGACCCTCGGTCCCCGGGGACGCAACGTCGTCCTGGAGAAGAGGTACGGAGCGCCCCTCATCACCAAGGACGGGGTCACGGTGGCGAAGGAGATCGAGCTCAAGGAGCGTCTCGAGAACGTGGGGGCCCAGATGGTGAAGGAGGTCGCGAGCAAGACCTCGGACGTGGCCGGGGACGGCACCACGACGGCGACGGTGCTGGCCCAGGCCATCTACCGTGAGGGCAGCAAGAACGTCACCGCCGGCGCCAACCCCATGGCGGTCAAACGCGGGATCGAGCGGGCCGTGGCCGCCGTCACCGCGGAGCTCGAGAAGCTCGCCAAGCCGGTCAAGGGGAAGATGATCGCGCAGGTGGGGACGATCTCGGCGAACGGCGACGAGACCGTCGGGGGCCTCATCGCCGAGGCGATGGAGAAGGTCGGCAAGGACGGCGTGATCACGGTCGAGGAGGCGAAGTCGATGGAGACCTCCCTCGAGATCGTCGAGGGCATGCAGTTCGACCGCGGCTATCTCTCGCCCTACTTCGTGACCGACCCCGAGCGGATGGAGTGCGTGCTGGAAGACTCCCTCGTGCTGATCCACGAGAAGAAGATCTCCGCGATGAAGGATCTGCTTCCTCTGCTGGAGAAGATCGCCAAGCTCGGCTCGCCGCTGTTGATCGTCGCCGAGGACCTGGAGGGTGAGGCCCTCGCCACCCTGGTCGTGAACAAGCTACGGGGGACGTTGAACGTTGCCGCGGTCAAGGCACCGGGCTACGGCGACCGCCGCAAGGCCATCCTCGAGGACATGGCAATCCTCACCGGCGGCAAGGCCATCACCGAGGACCTGGGCATCAAGCTGGAGAACGTCGCCGTCGAGGACCTCGGCAAGGCCAGGAAGGTCACGATCGACAAGGACACGACCACCATCGTCGAGGGAGCGGGCGAGGCCACGGACATCGAGGGACGGGTCAAGCAGCTGCGTACCCAGGTGGAGGAGACGACCTCCGACTACGACCGGGAGAAGCTCCAGGAGCGTCTGGCCAAGCTGGTGGGCGGGGTGGCCGTCATCAGGGTGGGGGCCGCGACGGAGACCGAGATGAAGGAGAAGAAGGCCCGGGTCGAGGACGCCATGCACGCGACCAAGGCCGCGGTCGAGGAGGGCATCGTCGCGGGCGGCGGGGTCGCGCTTCTGCGCTGCCTGAAGGTCGTCGAAGGCGTGAAGGCGGAGGGCGACGAGGCCGTGGGGGTCGCCATCATCCGGCGCGCTCTCGAAGAGCCACTGCGCCAGATCGCGGGCAACGCCGGGTTCGAGGGGGCGGTGGTCGTAGGTCGGGTCCGGGAGCTGAAGGGCGACGAGGGCTTCAACGCCCAGACACACGCCTACGAGAACCTCGTCGAGGCGGGGGTCATCGACCCGACCAAGGTCGTCCGCTGCGCCCTGCAGAATGCCGCCTCCGTCGCTTCGTTGCTCCTGACGACCGACGTCGTCATCTGCGAGCTCCCCGAGGAGAAGGGCAGACCGTCCGCGGGCGGCGGCCTGTCCCCCGACGGAGAGATGTACTGAGCGGGCAGCGACCAGGGCGTCGGAGAGAGACGCGGTGAACGTCTTGTGGCGACTGGAGAGCCCGGAAGGGAGTCACCCGTGTGGATGTGGATCCTGATCACTGTTGTCACAGGGGGCATCGTCGGCTGGTTGGCCAGCTTCGTGATGAAGACCAGCTCCCAGATGGGCATCCTGGCGAACATCGCCGTCGGCGTCGTCGGGGCGGCCATCGGCCATTGGCTGGGCGGCGTCCTGGGCCTCGGTGACTTCGGGACGCTGGGGCGCTTTGCCGTGGCGATCGTTGGCGCCGCCATCCTGATCCTGGTCCTGAGGGCCTTGAAGATCTACAGATGAAACGCCACAGAGCTGCGACGCCACGCGTCCAGATCCGGGACGACTCCCGGTTCGGGACCGCCCGCGCCTGAGCTCGGGTCGCTCAGACGGACCTCCTCTGGCATCCCCCTGATCCAGTCTAGCCCCCACTCCGGCGGATCGTCCGCCGGCGTGAGCCGCCGGCGTCTCTCCCCGAACCGGCCTCGGGCGGGACGTGGAGAGCGCCTGTCGCGTCTATCGGCCTCGGGACCCCCGGAAGACGACGCTTTGGGGCCTTCTCGACACGCTCTACGAACGCGTCAAGGGGGAGTGGGAGGAGCGGTTCGAGCGGAGGTACGGCTTCTGGCGGGGGCTCGCGGACGAGGTGGTGGCACGCTACCTCGATTGTGGCGATTGGAGCAGCGGCTTCGCCCGTGTGCGATGCCGAAAGTGCCCACAGGAGTTCCTGGTGGCCTTCTCTCGAGGGGGTCATCACGTCCGACACGGTGACCCCCTCGAGACGGAGCACGTTGGAGACGACCCGCGACTCCTCGTGCTGCAGCGCTCCTGGACGGGTGGCCAGGGCCACCAGGGCGCCCACCTCGGCTCGTGTGGGAGAAGGACGGGAAGGACTGGAAGCTCCTCCGACGTTTCGTGTGATGGCATCACTGACCCTCAGATCCTCGGTGAGAGCCCGTGGTCCCGTGGACTGAAGCCAACGTCGCTGCGGATCCAGTCGAAGAAGGGTGTCGTCTTCCGCTCCACGCAGACGACCGCGTAGAGGTACATGGACGCGGACCAGGTCTGCCAGTCACGCCCCGAGGGCCGGCCCGTCTGGGCGTTGAGCCACTCATTGAACCCCCAGCGGAGCTCGCGCTCGTGCCAGGGTCGGACGGCCCCCGTCAGCGCCGCGAGCTTCTCCCGGGCCAGGCGATGCCGGCCGGCGGCGACGCACGCCGCCACGTGGAACCCGCAGACGAAGGGCCACACGCCCCCGTTGTGGTAATCGCCCGGCCGGTTGAAGCGCTCGTACCGCGGCCGCCAGTCGGGGTCCTCGGGGCGAATGTAGGGGAAGAGGCAGGGCGGCAGGTCCAAGTCCAAGGAGAGCTGACCTGTCTCGTGCAGGTTCTTCACCTCGGCTTCGATCCAGCCAATCAAGTGTCCCGCACGGCTCGGCGATGCGATGCCCGTCAGGATCGCCAGGCAGTTGCCCAGCAGGTCGAAGCGCTCACTGTGGTAGACCTTGTACGAGTACAGGGCGAAGTACGGCTTGTGGGGCACGACCAGCCCGTCGTGGACATGCGAGGACCGCCCCTCCTCGCGCACGCGGAGACGACTCATGAACCCGCGGAGCTGCTCCGCTTCCGCCTCGCGGCCGAACAGGCGCAGGTACGAGTAGACGATCGTGTTCACGAAGAGCCCATGGCCCAGGACGAACTGCTCGTCGCGCCAGTCACTCGTGGGGAGCTGGGCGACCATGACCTGGTCGTCCGGGCTCTGATACTCCATCCAGGTCAGGGCCTTGATGGCCGCTCCCTCGAGGAAACCGGGCTCCCCCATCGCGCGCCGGTACAGCCCGACTGCGAGCAGGAAGAGCGGCGTCGTGTCGCTGGCTCCCCGGTTGCCCGGATCGTGAGCGAGCGAGGGGATGTGACCCCGCTCCGACTGGTTCTCGCCAGCGCGACGAGGGTGCGTCGCAGGGCGTCGCCGAGCTCACGGTCTCCACTGGCGAGGATCCCCAGGGACGCGATCATCAGATCGCGGGTATAGGGCTCGGGATAGCCCCACCCCGCGGTCCGGGGCAGTCCCCGGCAGGGGCCGACCGCGTTGTGACGGAGCACCTCGAGGGCCGCCTCCCTGGCTTCGTCGACCAGATCAGCCTTCGCGCTCATGAAGCCCGCTCTCGGCGATGTCTCTCTCAGTGGATGCCAAGACGGTCGCTCGCCAGCTCGACGAATCGCCGCGCCACCGTTCGGTAGTCGAACCGCTCGACGGCGCGTCGTCGCCCGGCCTCGCCGAGGCGGCGACGCAGGCCCGCGTCCTTCAGGAGCCCCAGAAGGAGGATGAATCCCCCGCACCACAGGGTCTCGTCGTCGGGGTGGGCGACGATGACGGCTGCTCTCCGACGGGCCACGGAAGGATGCATCAGCCGTATTGTAGCCCTGCGCCGCCTGGCTCCTCGTGCCGGGTGACGAAGGCCCCGCGGTGCTCGCCGAGCATCGGGCTCGCCGGGTCCGGCCGGTAGGGACTCACCTCGAGGAGGAGGGCCTCCATCCGTCCGTGAGAGTCTGCAGGAACGCGACCACGTCCTCCAGCTCCTGGTTCGTCAGGCGGAGAAGGCCTTCTGCGGATCGGCCAGGGCGTCGTCTCCGTAGACCTCGGCGAAGAGCGGGGCGCAGTCCAGCGCCCGCAGCTTCGCCGCGATGGTCTCGACGTCCGGGTTTGCCATCTCCAAGGGGTTGCGGGGCGGTCCCTGGGCCTGCTCGGCGAGCGTGTCGGCCCGACCGTCCCAGAACGGGCCGAAGAGCTGCTTGCCCAGGCTCTCCTCGGCGGTGCCCCGCCCCGGCCGGGGTCGCGAACGGCTGCGCCCAGATCTGGAGCCCGTTCCGCGTCTCGGTCAGAGCCGCATCGGCGGTCAGCATGTTCCCGGTGCGTTGCAGACGGACCTCCAGAACGTGGGTATCTCGAACCGGGACCGCAGTTCGCGCGGATCGATCAGGTGGTCCGCCTCTGGGAAGGAAGACGCGATGCGCAGCAACGGAATGCGGGCCAGAATCGATCGGGTGCGGACGCGGAGGGCGCGGGACAAGTGATCGAGGCCCGCGTCGCCCATGGCATCGAAGGGGCGGACGTAGATTGTGGGCTGCATCACGCCGTCGGGGATTGGCAGACGGCTTCCGGCTGCCGCGGCCCCCGCGGCCTCAACCGGGACCGCGAACTGGATACCGCGCCCACGGATGGTCCGGATGTACTTCCGGTCCCGGCCGGTATCGCCCATCGCCTTGCGCGCCCACTTGATGGCAGTAGAGATCGTGCTTTCGGACACGATCCGTCCCTTCCAGACGGATTCCACCAACCTGTCGCGGCTCAGCACCACGCCCGGCTGTTCCAGCAACAGCGCGAGGAGATCGAGCACGAGGGGTTCTACCGGGACGATCACGGGGCCACGGCGCAACTCGAACGCCCCCGTGTCCAGCGTGAAGTCTCCGAACTGAAAGACCTTGGCCATCCGGCCCCCCTGTGGCTCTGCTGTCTCCGGCAAGATCACCACGCTATCCCCACGTTAGCCCCACTCGAGCCTCAAGCACGAGGATTCTGCCGTTCGTATCCTGCATCTACAGGCCGTGTGCATCCACCGCGGCCATCACCCACAGAATAGGGAGGTGAAATGCCACCGGTAGATATTCAAGTCCTTGAAGGCGTCTTCAGCGCCGCCGAGAAGCAGAACATGATCAGGAAGGTCACCGACACAATGGTCGCCATCGAAGGCGAGGCCATGCGTGGCGTCACCTGGGTGCGTGTCATCGACGTGCCCAGCGAGCAGTGGGGCATCGGGGGCAAGGCCCTGACCACGGACGACGTCAAGGCGCTGCAGGTCGCCGGCTAGACGGTCGTGACAGCAACTGGTCCGGAGGTCAGGCCGCCGGCCTGCCTCCGGGCCGAACACAGCTGGACCGTTTCCGCCGCGAGGCCCGGGCCCTGGCCGCCCTCGATCATCCCGGGATCGTGACCGTCTACTCCGTCGAGGAGGCCGATGGCATCCCCTTCCTGGCCATGCAGCTGGCGGAGGGCCAACCTCTTGACCAAGTCATTCCCGAGGACGGCCTGCCGACCGAGAGGCTTCTCGAGATCGCCGTGGCCCTCTCCGACGCCCTGGCCGCGGCCCACGAGAAGGGCATCGTCCACCGTGACCTGAAGCCGGCGAACGTCATGGTGACCGCGGACGGACGGGTGAAGGTCCTGGACTTCGGCCTGGCCAAGGTCGCAGCGCCCTCGGACCCGGAGAAGGCACGCTCGGAGCTGCCCACCGAGGTCTAGACCCGCGAGGGCATCGTGATGGGGACCGTCCCCTACATGTCGGCGGAGCCGTTGTCGGGTCTCAAGGTCGATCACGCGACGGACCTCTTTTCGCTCGGGATCATCCTCTACGAGATGGCGACGGGCCGTCGGCCCTTCGAGGGGCGCGCCTCGGCCGAGAAGGAGTCTTCTTCTCAGCCCCTGCCGGGGCCGGGCCCCGTTGGGGAGGGACAGGGGGGCTGTTGCGGGCATGAGTGTGGATCCAGCGGCCGCCTGAGGGGGTTTGGGGGCGGGGGAGCCCGGGCCACAGCCCATCGGCGCCCTCCCGGGCGACAGCTCTCCCTCTCCCCGTCCGCTGTGGTTTCGGCACAGGGCGGGTGGAGCTCATGCCGTTCGGGCCGCCGGCGCCAGGGCCACGGGCGACCTGGCCGTTCAACCAACGGATCGCAGGGACCGTCGTCGTGGAGGCTCTGATCGACGACACGGGTCGGGGGTGGAACCCCGGCTCGTGAAGTCGGTCCCCGGCCTGGACGGCGCCGCCCTCGACACGGTCCGGACGTGGCGCTTCGAGCCGGCAGTGAAGGGCGGGCGGCCCGTCCCCGGCAACATGGGTGGAGATGAGAGAAGGGGCCTGGGCGGTGTCCCGCCGAGGCCTCCTACCCGGCTTGCCCGCTGACGGGCCGCACCTTGTCCAGCGCGGGATAGCAGGACGGCTCGGCCCGAATGTCCCGGTCGGCGGGGAGGTCTGACAATCCCTGTGAGCCGTCGAGCATCCGAGAGTAGGTCTCCAGGGCGCCGGTCACCCCGTTGGGCTGGACGATCGTGGCCACGAGCTTTCCGGAATCGACCAGGGCCCGTCCCGGGGCCGTCCCATCGAGGCCAACAACGGGTATGTGGTCCCCCCCCCGACGCAGCAGCCCGGCCTTCAATCCCGCCGCCATGCTGTCGTTCTGGGCAATGGCGGCAATGACCTTGTCGATCCTGCCGGACCAGTCCACCACGGAGTCTTCGGCGCCCGATCCTTCCCAGTCGCTCTCGATCGTCGGGAGTATGCTGTATCCCTTCGGCTCCAGGTACTCCCGGGCGCCACGCAACCTGGCCTTCGTCTGATAGCTCCGCAAAGGGCCGCTCATGTAGAGCACGTTGCCCGGTGTGGGGTGGGCCCGGTGGATGACCTCTCCCTGCATTCTTCCCATGACCTCCTGGCTGGGGGTCGCGCAGATGAGCCGGCATTGGCTGTACTGCTGCAGGGCGCGCGAACCCAGGGGTTCGAGGAAGATGCACACGGTGAGCTTCTCGCGGGTCGTACGGGTATCGGCGGAATACAGGGACTGCAGATGGAAGTCGACGAACCCGGTCGCCGTCGGTGAGATGCCGATGAAGTCCTCGCTGTCGGGGGGCAGCTGACGGCCCAGCTCCTCGACCTGCTCCTTCTGCTTACCTCGGTCGCCCCTGGACTCCAGCACCTCCAGCCGAAAACCAACTCCGCCCCCACTGGCCCTGGCGATCCACGCCTCGGCATCCTCGACCATCTCCTGCTGAAAGGGCTGGCCCCCCTTGGGGGAAACGTTGTCCAGCAGAAGGTGGATCGTTGTCACTTTCATTCAGAGCACCTCGGAAGGGCCTCGCAGGACAGGCACGCCGCTACACCCCTGGATACGGACGACGCGTGCCGCAGGCGCCCTCCTCCGCCCTTAGTCTGCCGTTCTCCTGGTCGATGAGTACTGATGGCGACAGACTATGCCGCCACGGGCGTGTGGTCAAGCACGGCGCAGGGGGTGTTGGCGAAAGGGGGTGGGAATCGAACCCCCTCAACGTCCGTGGATGGAGTGGATCGGGCGGACCCAGAAGGGGCACAGGCGACGCCCTGACGGCGAGTCCTGATGCGACGTTCCGAGGCTCACTGGCTACGTGACCTCCGGCCATTCAACCCCGGCTATGTCTGACGGGGGAGCTGCGGAACTTGACGACACATGGGCGCGTTGCCGCCCTGAAACGTTCGTAGAGCGGGTGCCGATAGACGTGGGTGTAGCTTGAGCAGATATCCTCAACGATTTCGGGCCCATCCAAGTAGTCGTGGCCTTAGGTCTCCTTCGGGTTGGAGATCACCTCTCGGACAAGCATGGCGAACGGGCCACCGTCTATCTTGTCCGAAAGCCGGATGCCTTACTGCCTCGCTCCCTGCCCGCCCATCTTGCGTCGGAATCGACTCCCTTCACTCGGGTCCGTCCAATCAGCGGCGAGCTCGGCGAGGAATGGCCCGGGCGACACGCACGAGCTGAGACCGAGCCTCTTCGCAACCGGGCGGATCGGATCGCCCGTCGGCGCGGCAAGCGGGTGGCCATGGTGGCCCTGGCACGGAAGCTGAGCGGGATCCTCTACGCGATGTGGAGGGACGGCTCGGCGTATGACCCAGCCAAACTCAGGGGCGTTGGGGGCAGAGCCGCAGAGAAGGCGGCCTGAGCGCAAGGCAAGGGAGGATTCTTCTCGAGGTTTGATTCTGAGGGTCCGGGGAGGGCTTTGGGCTCGGCGCTCACGGAACCACCGACCCGGATGGCGACAGCCTGAGCTACCTCTGGTTCCACTACCGCGAGGCGGGATCTTGCGAGGGAGAGGTCACCATCAACGGGGCGGAGAACGCGAAGGGAGCCTGGGTGACCGCACCGGAGGTCGAGAGGCCGGAGACCGTTCACCTCATCCTCAGGGTCACCGACAGGGGCGATCCACCGCTGTCGCGATACGAGCGCGTCATCGTGACGGTCACCCCGTGATCACGGGCCGGATATCCGTCTGCGAGAAGTCGTCACCCTTGAAGAGAAGGGGCTCGCCGAGCACCTGGGCCAGAGCGTACGAGAAGCAGTCCCCGTAGTTGAGCGACGCGGGGTGACGACCCTTGCCAAAGCGGCTGAAGGCGGCACGTGCGACGCGCGCCTGCTCGACGTCGACCGGGGTCAACACCATACCGGCCTGATGAACGAGGAGGTCCAGGTGGTGCAGGCCCTCGGCGCCGAAGCGGGAATCGATGACGATGGAAGTCTCGACGAACGTGGCCACCGACATCACCCGAGAGTCGGCCTCCTCGAGGGCCTCGTTGAGGCGGCGGCGCTCCGGCTCATCCTGGAGGATCGCCAGGACGGCCGAGGTGTCGACAACCATCAGCGCGGCACTCCGCGCTCGTCGTAGCCCAGTATCTCTTCGGGCGGCCGGGAGTCCTTGACGGGCAGCCGGGCGCACTGCCGGGCGATCTCATCAAGCTCGTCTGCCAGGCGCCGGCCGGCTCGCTCGCGACGCAGGCGGGCCAGGCGGTCACGGAGCGCCCGCGTGACAGCCTCGGTCTTCGTCTCCCCCGCGAGCGTGGCCAGGGCCTCGGCCAGCTGCTCAGCCTCACGGTTTCGGATGTTCAGAGCCATGAATCCCTACGTGTACTGTTCTGTCTACAGTGTAGCATGTCTGCAAGGCTGGTTTCGAGTATTGAGCCTGCCGGGTCGGAGAGAGCTCCGTGGCTTGAGCCGCAGTCGACGCTCTCGGGACCGGGCGTGTCCGGAGGTCGAGAGCGGATGGATGCATCTGCGGCCAGCGGGCCGTCTGGCTGCCCCGCCAAGCGATCATTCCGCTGGAACACACCAAACGAACTTGGGGCGCCCCGAGTTGAGCGCTCCGCGCTCAACTCCAACGGGGTCCCCCACCCTAGAGGCGAGGGGGGTCGGCGTGGTAAGCCGGAGTCCTCACGACGGCGGTGTCCCTGGCTGGGTCAGCTCGACGTGATGGCGTACTCGATCAGGACCCCGCTCGCGAACTTCCCACGATCTTCTGCTCCCCCGCGGCGTAGGTGCGGGTCATGATCTCGAGGGACCCGCGGGCCTGGGATACACCAAGTCCAGCGACCTCGCTGAGCTCAATGCGGACGTGGTCGTCAAGTACACCCGGCCGACCTTCTCGGCGAAGCTCGAGGCCAGCTCCTTCCTCCAGAGACAGGAGGGCGTGGAGGACACCACCCGCAGCTCGATGGCCTTCTCCTACACGCGCACCCGGGGCAACCGACAGTTTCTGATGGGCGAGGCGTCGGCCATGCAGAACCGCGCCCTCGGCTACGACCTTCGGGCGGGCCTGACCGGGGCCTTCGGACGCTACCTCGTTCGCAATCAGGGGTCCGAGCTGGTCGTGGCCAGCGGCCTCTACGTCGACCGCGAGGTCCCCGTCGAGGGGGAGACCGTGACCAACCTCGAGGCGCTCGTGGCCGCCGACTGGGCCATCTTCTCCTACGACTTCCCGAAGACCGACATCGAGTTCAGCACCGTGCTGATCTTCGGCCTGACCGACTGGGGCCGCTACCGCGTGGACCTGAACGCGCGGTTCGACCGGGAGCTCTTCGACGACTTCTCCCTGGTGGTCAAGGGCTTCTACAACTACGACTCGAAGCCCCCGACCGCCGGGGCCAGCCGTGACGACTACCAGGCCTCTCTCGCCCTGGGCTACTCGTTCTGACCGGTCTTCTGCGGCCAGGAGACGGTCCAACATCCAGTCCGGCGGATCGAGTGGGAGTCCATCGCCTGGAATTTCCGGCGGGGGTTCCCTGGTGGTGAATGCCTCGCATCGCGGGCGGCAGATCTGACAACCTCTCTCCACCACCCGCCCCAGGCCGTGCAAGCTGGCGAGGGACACCTCCGCAGCGCGCAGGCGGCCCCTCCGCCTAGGGCCCTGCGCCGGGGGGTTTGTCGATCCTGATCTTGGGGTTGGTGTCGGTGGGGTCCCTGGCCAGCATCAGGGCACGCCGCTTCTCGATTCCGGCCTTCGAGGCGCCGACCTGGGCCGTGAGGTCGTGGAGCGAGGCCTGGAGCGCCGTCAGGTGGGCGACCATCCGCCCGCTCACCACGCGGTGGCAGCCGATGAGGTCGTTCACCCTCTGCTCCCGCTCCTGGAGGGTCGGACCGCCCACGCCCTTGAGCTCCTCGATGACCTCCCGGCCGACGGTGTAGGTATCCATCACCGACTGGCTGTGGGCGGACACCTGGGTGGCGTGAGACTGGAGTGACTCCATGTCGTTGACCCGCGTCCCCCGGAGGCTGAGCACCTCCTTCAGCTTCGGCATCACCTCGCCCAGGAGGATGCCCAGGAGCCGGCGGACTCGCTCCCAGTCCGAGTCGGGCGGGATCATGCGCTCCTGGCGCATCCGGGCCACGAGCTCCCCGAGCTGGGTCGTGGAGACCCTCTCCACGCCGACCAGGAGATCGTGAACCTCGTACACAGAGGAGTACAGCCATTCCGATTCCTCGATGTCCAGGGTGAAGCGCCGGGAGAGAAAGTAGTCGGCGTCGTGTCGGCTTCGGGGGTCGGTCGCGACGATCTCCCCGAAGGTGTCCCGCAGGAAGGCGTAGATCTTCCCCATCAGGACGCACAGGAGCTTCCTCACCTTCGGGAGCTGGTCGGCGCGCAGCGGCTGCTCGTACCGCTCCATGTCCGTCAGCACCGTGTCGGCCAGCGCCTGGTATACCGACGCCGCGTGGCGGCGGGCCTCGTCGAGGCCCGGGATGACCGAGGGCTCGCTGAGGGTGGGCAGCAGCTCGGTCCGCATCAGGTGGCAGACCTGCCTCACCTGGCTCCAGATCTTCAGGACACGCTCCGGGGAGCAGTGAAGGATGGCGTAGTTGCTGTCGAGCACCTCCTCGAGAAGGCGGAGACAGCCCAGGTACGAGCGGAGGCTGGGATTCTGGACCCGGACCCGCTCCAATCCCCAGTCCGCCGCCGTCACCCCCTGCGGCAGCTCGACCTCAGGGGAACCGGCCGGGATCGACTGGCGTCCTCTCGGTTCGGGCATCCTCTCGGCCTGCACCCTCCAGCGCCCCCCTTACCCCGGGGCCCGCTCCACGGAAGTCTACCCGCTCCGGCGCTGGTTGTCGGCTGATGCGAGCTTGCTCCTCGCCCGGGATCCAATCGCCGGCGCTGGGTCGCGAGGAGCCCTGGACGCGGTGGGCGCGGTGGGGGTCGCGCGATGGGGTCAGATCTCAGTTTGGCGATCGGCCGACCGCCCGTCCCAGGATCGTTGAGAGCGCTGCTCCTGCAACGTTGGTGCGTGGCGCGGCGGCGGCGATCTCGACTGCGAGAAGAAGAAAGCCCCAATCACCGATCTGAGATCTGACCCCTCCATTCTCGGCCTGCCCTACCCGGTCCGCTCGCGTTCGAGAATGGCGGATGTTCAAGATTGCGTTCAAGGTGGTTCTTGTAGCTTGGTGCTGGTGGTGGGATTCAAACCACACTGTACCGATGCGGCGAGAAGCCTTCCTGAACACCCTGGACAGGGATGACATTCAAGGTGGCATTCAAGGTGACCCTCGTCGCTGGCCCCTGTTCTGCGGCTGCGGGGGGTGGTCGCGGCCGCGCGGGTCGCACTCGAGCGAGGTGATGTCACGCCGACGCTCAAGTGGGTGAGCCCCGATCACGAGGGGGAAGTCAGGGCCGTCTTCGCCCAGGTCCTTGTGGTCCACCAGCTCGGCCCGGAAGCGCAGGCGATGGCCGACACCTACTTCTTTGAGACACTTGTGCGGATCCACCGAGAGGGCGAGGGCGCCCTGTACACGGGCCTCAGACCGCCCGACACGGTCGACCCCGCGGTGGCCGATGGCGGTTCCGCTCAAGAGCGGTCGGTGGAACGGTTCGCGACGGCCCTCGGCAACCACTTGGAGGCGGGCGTCCGCGAGCGCTTCGCTGCGGCGTACCGGGCGACTCAATGA
Source organism: Acidobacteriota bacterium (assembly GCA_022340585.1). GTDB lineage: Bacteria > Acidobacteriota > Vicinamibacteria > Fen-336 > Fen-336 > JAJDNS01. The sequence goes on along the minus strand of JAJDNS010000083.1, from coordinate 149 downwards.
CCGCATGCTATCTTGGGTGGGTTGACTCCGATCCTGGTCCTGTTTGCCCACCCGGCGTTCGAGCGCTCGCGCGTCCACCGCCAGCTCGTGGACGCGGTGGCGGAGCTGCCGGGCATCACCTTCCACGACCTCTATGAGGCCTACCCGGA
>JAJDNS010000073.1 GCA_022340585.1 Acidobacteriota bacterium | reverse complement strand
AAGAAGGTCGTCAAGAAGCTCGCAAAGACCAAGAAGGGCCGGAAGGTGCTGAAGAAGGCCGCCAAGAAGAAGATCTCCAAGATGACACCGGCGCAGAAGAAGGCCGCCAAGAAGAAGGTCCGGAAGGCCGTCAAGAAGAAGGCCGCCAAGAAGAAGTAGACGTCCGTCGTCAGCCACGGCCAGAGGGGGTGAGTCACTCACCCCCTCTTCTCATTGGCCGAGCACGTGTCTCTCGATGGCCTCGGCGACCCCGTCCTCGTCGTTGGTGGGAAGCACGGGGAAGCCCAGACCCCGCAGCTCGGGGTCGGCGTTGCCCATGACGAAGCCGAGGCCGGCCTGCGCGATCATCTCCCGGTCGTTCCAGTTGTCGCCAATCGCCATGGTCTCTTCGGCGGTGATGCCCCAGCGCCCCTGCAGGAAGACCACCGCCGACGCCTTGGCCACGGTGCGCTCGAGCACCTCCAGGATCACCAGGTCCTTCGCCGGGTAGACGCTCCGCTCGATGCGAGCCCGGCCCGTGAGCGTCTCCTCGAGGGCGGCCAGGGTCACCTTCATCTCCTCCGGCCTTCCCCCGAACATGACCTGAATGGGCTCCTCGTCGCCGAGAGCGGCCAGGAGGTCGGGAACGATCCGCAGGTCGTCCCCGGCGCGCTCGAGGTAGTACGCCATGAGGGGGCTGGGATGCGCCCCCGCGCGCACCAGCAGCCGGCCTTCGCCGCGGGCGCCGCAATGCAGCACCGGCTCCGCCCCGGTGGCCAGCCCGCGCTCGCTCGCCTCGCGGGCCACGTCCCGGGGCAGACCGAGACTGCGCAGGAGCTCGCCCCCGTCGACCACGAGGGCGCCGTTGTGAAGGATCAGTGGGACGTCACCGCCGAGGTCCCGCGCGATGCGGCGCGCGGAGGGAAGCCGGCGGCCGGTGACCAGAACCAGCCTGACCCCCGCCGCCCTTGCCCGATCCAGCGCGTCACGGGTGCGGGGGGTGAGGGCACGCTCGCTCGTGAGCAGCGTCCCGTCGATGTCGAGGGCGAGAAGGCGGACGCGCGGACGGCTCCCGCCCGGCATCACTCTCCGGTCCAGACCTCGATCCGCTCGATCACGTCCCCGGGCCGCAGGCGGTCCAGAACTTCGAGGCCCGACACCACGGTGCCGAAGCGCGTGTACCGGCCATCGAGGTGCGGCTGGTGCTCGAGGGTGATGAAGAACTGGCTGCCCCCGGTGTCCGGCCCGGCGTCGGCGATCCCCACCGAGCCCCGGGCAAAGGACCGTCGGGTGACCTCGGTCCGCACGGCGTAGCCGGGTCCCCCGAACCCGTCTCCGCGAGGATCACCCCCCTGGACCACGAAGCCGGGCACGACGCGGTGGAAGGCGAGGCCATCGTAGAAGCCGCGCTGGGCGAGCCGGACGAAGGAGGCGGAGGTGAGCGGAGCCTCCACGACGTCGAGGTGGATCTCGATGTCGCCGTGCCGCGTCCGCAGGAAGGCCCGCGGGGTGTAGAGCGAGGCCCCTGGGAGCGGGTAGTGGGGAGCCATCGCCGAGCGGTAGTCCAGTGCCGCTCGCTCGACCCGCTCGGGACCGGGATCGGGCGGAGAGGTGACGCCGAGTGCCACCAGCGCTTCGGCAGCGCGCGTGCGGACGGCCCGCGAGGGATCGGTGGTCGCGATCTCGGAGAGGGCCGCCTGCCCCGCCTCTCCGCCCTGGGCCTCGAGGGCGCTCACCGCGCTCAAGCGTGGCTCCAGCTCCCCGTCGCCCAGGCCCCGCCGCCAGCACGCGAGCAGCTCCGCCTGGAGTCCGCCGGCGTCGAGGGCCACGACGTTCTCCGCCGCCGCCGCCCTCACGCCGGGATCCGGATGGTCGAGGTGGCGGCGGAGCGTATCGAGGGCGTCGCTTCCCCTCGCCTGGCGGAGGGCCCCGAGGACCGCCGGGAGAACTCGGTCGTCTTCGTCCTGGAGCATGCCGTGAAGGATGCCGACGCTCATCTCGTCGCCGAGCCCACCCAGCGCGGTCGCCAGCGAGGCACGCACCCACCAGACGGGGTCAGGGTCCATCCCCGAGAGGACGAGGGCGAAGTTGCGTTCGTCGGCGCTGGCGAGGGCGGCCAGGGCCGCGGCCCGGATCCACGGGGACCGATCGCCGACGAGCGGCACGATCCCCGCCCGGAGGCGGCTCTCGGCGGGAACGGCGGCGAGCAGCAGCAACGCCTGGCGCCGGACGACGTCGCTCGGGGAACTCAGGAGGGGGGCCGCCACCGACCCGGCCCGGGCGTCCTTCAGACCGGCCAGTCCCCGGAGCGCCTCGAAGGCCACGAGCTCGTTCTTGTCGCGAGCGAGGATCGCGAGGGTGTCGAAGGAGGAGGCATCCTCGAGGGCTCCGAGACCCCGGGCGGCCAGGGCCCTCGAGTGGGCATCGGTCGAGCGGGCGGCGGCAGTCAATACCGGACGCAGCGACGGGCTCTTCATCCTCATCGCCACCCAGGTGGCCGCCCACCAGTCGAAGCGCGGACGGCCCTCGGGAAGCAGCGCGGCCACCGCCGCCGTCTCGTCCCCGAGCGGGGCGAGGGCGAGCACCCCCAACCGGAGCTCCATCCAGGGGTCATCGAGGTTGCCGGGGTCGTCCCCCCGCACCGCGACGGTGCCGTCCACCCGGGGAGTCGTCTTCGTCACGAACCGAGCGACATCCGGCGCCGCACGCCGATCCCCGATGCGCCCGAGGGCCTCCGCGGCTCGCCCGCGGACGATCGGGTGTGAGTCAGCGAGAGCGGCGATCAGCCGTTCCACCGCCGCGGTGTCTCCCAGGAGCCCGAGGGCGAAAGCAGCCATCTGCCGCACCTCCGGCTCCTGGTCGTTCATGAGATCCAGGAGGCTCGGCACCAGCGCGGAATCGCCGATGCGGCCGGCGGCCAGGGCGGCCCGTCGGCGGATCCCGGGCTCGGGGTGACGCACGAGACGCGCGAGCTCACCGTCCCCCGTCGACCGGGTGTCCTCCATCTCGAGGAGCCGACCCAGGGTCCTGGTGTGGGTGGGGGGAGGTGGGGGCTCCTCGGTCTTCGCTTCACCGACGCCGACCCCCGTGGCCATCAGCAGGCCCAGGACGGCGACCACGCGTCCACGCTTCCCCAGCATCATCATCACCGAGCGATTATAGCGACCGCGGCGACCGGCACTCACGCCACGGCGAAGAGGTCGGTGCCATCGACGAGACCCAGGCGCGCGGCCTCGGCCCTGATGCGCGCCCGGGCGCCTCTCTGCCCGACCGCGGCGAGGTGGACGGCCCCCCGGACCGTCGAGGCGCGGGCCACGGGGATCACGGGAGCGCCGTGGATCCGGGCGTCGATCTTCCGGGGATCGACCTCGACAAAGGCGGCGACCGGGTTGCCGGCGGCGAGGAGCGCCCGGGCCCAGGCCTTGCCGATCGGCCCGGCGCCCCAGACGACGGTCGGCCGGTCCCCGGCGAGCGGCCCCCTCCGCAGGGCCGCCAGCTTGAGGGCCAGGAACCGGTCGGGCCCGTAGCGGGGGTCCGTCCGCGTCAGCCGCCGGGGCCGGTCGCGCCAGCGGAGCAGGGCTTCCGGGAGCTTGCCAAAGCGGAGCCCGGCGTCGAAGGCCCGCAGCCAGAGATCGTAGTCCTCGGGTCCGGAGGAGTCGCGCCAGCCACCCAGGGCGACCAGCGTCTGGCGTCTCATCGCCACGGTGGGGTGGACGAGGGGCGACTCGACGAAACGGTCCCGCGCCATCGAGGCGTGGTCGAGGAGCTGGTTCAGCCAGTCCACGTAGGCCCGCATCCCCCCGGAGGGGGGCATCCCGGCCGCGGACAGCAGCTCCACCCGGGAGCCGAGCACGTCCACGCCGGAGTCGTTCTCGAGGCGCCTCGCCTGTCGCTCCAGGCGCTCGGGGTGGGCCACGTCGTCGGCATCCATCCGGATGACGATCCCAGTCCGAGCCTCGGCGAGGGCGAGGCCGAGGGCGGACACCAGGCCCCGGGCGGCCGTGCGGATGAGGCGGACTCGCGGGTCCTGCGCGGCCCGGGCCTCGAGCAGCTCCGCGCTGCCGTCACGCGATCCGTCGTCGACCGTCACGACCTCGTGCTCGCGGAGCGTCTGCGCGGCGAGCGAGTCGAGGCACTCGGGCAGGGTGTCCGCGGCGTCGCGCACCGGGAGAAGCACGCTGACGCGGGGCACCGTTCCTAGCCGTGCTCGCGGACGAAGCCGCGGGCGGTCTCGAGGGCAGCGGTGGCGCTCTGTCCCTGCACGACGTAGAAGGGGCTGGAGCTGCCGGCGCGCCAGTCCTCGCGCGCGGCCCGTCGAATCTCCACCAGGAAGCCCCCCTCGAAGCGCAGGGGCTCGGTGAGCTCGTAGATCCACTCCTCCCGTCGCACCGTCGAGTGGATGGCCCCCGGGGCCCACTGGGGGCGCGGCGCCTCCATGGGACGCTCTCTCTCGACCATCCGCTCGATCGCGCGCTGGCCCGCCTCGGGCAGGAAGAGAAACTCTATTCCGTAGCCGATGTAGGGCCAGCCCACGTCCGGGGCCCTCCGGGTGACTCTCCCGAGCACCCGAACGCGTCCCTCGGGCTCCGGCAGGTCGATCTCCAGGTCGACGTCGTCGCTGTCGATCCTGACCGGGCTCGCCAGCAGCATCCCGTGCACGCTGAGGTTGCGCGTCAGGCCGTAGAAGTGACCGTTCGAGGACCGATGGGGCGTTCCCACCACCTGGACGTGAACCGGGACCCGTGTCTGGACACGCTGGGGGACCGCGACCAGCTTCGCCAGCCAGCTCTCCAGCACGAAGCGGTCGAGGGGCCGCCGCAGCGCGGCGTTGGCACCCGCCCGGAGCACGAGGCCCTCGGCGTCGCTCGCCTCGGAGGCCGAGATGACGGCGAGGATCGAGACGCGTGCGAGGGCCGGGTCCTCGCGAATGCGCTCGATCGTCTCCGGGAGCGGCAGGTCCGGGAGCGTCGAGCCGAGCACCACGAGCCGGGCCGAGCCGCCGGGGAGGGCGTCGAAGAGCGCCTGGGCGGTGGACACCTCCTTCACGAGGCGGGGGGCGCGCTGGAGAAAGCGCACCTCGAGGCGCAGCTCGCGGATGTCGAGGCCGGCGGCCAGGATGGCGCCTTCGTCCATGGAGCTCAGCTGACGGCTCTCTGCCGGCTCCGCCGGAAGCGGAGCGCTTGCTGGAGATACCCGGGCAGGATCGTCTTGAGCCCGAGCAGCGAGGGCACGCGGTCGTAGCGAAGTGCGAGTCGCGCGTCCTTGCGCCCCTCCAGCGCCAGGTCGCGCACGGTGAAGCCGTAGCGCCCAATGCGGACGCCATCGCCGGGCTTCACCTCACGCCGGGCGCCGTCCCGCCCGTAGGTTGCCAGGTGGAGCCGGGGTGCGAGGAGCCGCTCCTGCAGCGTGTCGCTGAGAGCCAGGTGGGTCTTGGCCCGGACGAAATCGATGGCCGGCAGGTGTCCGCGCTCGGCAACTGGCCGGGTCAGGATCTGCTCGGCGTCCCTGGCGCTCATGCTCTTAGCCATGTAGTCGAGGTTGAGAGCCCGGATCTTCTCCTCCCGGGTCCCGGAGTCGGTGGCGACCTCGATCTTCTCCCGCAGCGCCTCCAGGTCGAGAGGCAGGAGCGCCGCGTCGCTGGGGTCGAGCCCCCCGGCGTCGAGTCCGGTGCCCGTGAGGTCGACATCCGGCTTCCGCAAGGTGAAGGTGGCCGACGCTTCCCGGGCATCCGAGACCAGGCTCAGTCCCTGGGCGACGAGGGAACCTTCATGGGTGCGGTGGAGGCGGTCCGCAACCAGGTGCACCGGCTGCTCGAAACCGAGCTCGACGATCTCGAGATCTCCCGGACCGGGAAAGGAGCGCACGAACAACCCGATCAGGGCGAGCAGGATCAGGAGCAGAGGGAGGAAGAAGTAGCCGAAGATCTTCGCCTCGACCGCCGGCTGCGGAGGCGAGGCGATTCGCCGGACCGTGGGCTCGAGGACCTCCAGGCCCTCGTCCGGGCGCACGCGGTAGATGAACTTGCGGAGGAGCAGCCCGTCGTCTCCGAGAAACGACGCCAGCGTCTGGGCGAGAGGCGCCGCGGAGGCACCGTTGGCCGCACGCACCATCTCGAGCACGAACCCCGGCGACTGCTCGCGGTCCCCGGCTCCTGGACCGGTCGGGTCGCCCACCAGGATCACGTAGAGCGGCAGCCTCATCTCGCGCAGCAGCTCCACGGTGCGGCGAATGGTGTGGGCGGCCAGATCTTCACCCACGGGAGCGTTCGGCCAGTCGGCGGGATCGGGATCCACGATGGCATCGGTGAGGAGGACCATGCGGATGTCGGTTCCCGGCGGGTACGACAGGGCGAGGCCCTGCGCCCGGACGAAGGCGTAGTAGAAGTCCGTCCACTGGCCGTCGTTGCTGTAGCGGCTGACGTCGTCGACCGAGACCTCACGACTTCCCCCGAAGAGGATCAGCCGCTGGGTGCCGCCCTCGATGAAGCCCAGCATCTTCTTCAACGCCTTCACCCGGTCCTCGTCCGGGTCGAGGGGCGGGAGCGAGGCAGAGTTGTCCACGAGGAACAGGATCACCGGGCCCTCGCTCGCGGGAGGCGGAGAGGGGGCGCCTTCGCCCGGCAGCGCGGGGCCCGCCTGGAGCGCGAGAGCGAGCAGGGCGGGCAACATCGCGGATTCTGATTCTACACCCTGGGGGCCTTCGCCTTCCGAGGTGGCCGCTATAATCTGCCAATATGAAGGCTGGCATCGTCGGGCTTTCGCTCGTCGGAAAGAGCACCCTCTTCCAGCTTCTCACCGGGTCGCCGAGTCCCGCGCCCGGCAGCCGACCGGAGGCAAGGCTCGGCATCGCCCGCGTCCCCGATCCCCGGGTCGATGCCCTGGCCGACATCTTCAACCCGAAGAAGCGCACCTGGGCGACGGTCGAGTACGTCGACGTGCCCGGGGTCGGGAAGGGACAGGGCTCGGCCCTCGTGGACCTGCCCGCCCTGCGCGGCGTGGACGCCCTGGTCCACGTGGTCCGCGCCTTCGAATCGGAGACCGTGCCCCACCCCGAGGGATCCATCGATCCACTTCGCGACGCCAGCGTGCTCGATCTCGAGCTCATCCTCGCCGATCTCGCCACCGTGGAGCGAAGGATCGAGCGCCTGGAGGCGAGCATCGGGAAGTCGAAGACGCCCGGGGACGTTGCCGAGCGGGAGCTCTTTCTGAAGCTCAAGGAAGGCCTGGAGTCGGAGAAGCCCCTGCGCGAGGTGGGCCTCTCCGACGACGAGCGGCAGCGACTGCGGGGGTACGCACTTCTGTCGGAGAAGCCACTCCTCATCGTCGCGAACCTGGACGAGGACCGCACCGGCGAGGCCGACGCCTACCTCGACGCCTCCGGGCTCCGCGAGTTCGCCCGTCGCCCCGGGGTGGCGCTGTGTGCCGTCTCCGCGCCCATCGAGGCGGAGATGGCCGAGCTCGACGGCGAGGACGCACGGGCCTTCCGGGAAGATCTCGGCCTGTCCGAGCCCGGCCTCGACCGGGTCATTCGCACGTCCTACGAGCTGCTCGGCCTCATCTCCTTCCTCACCGTGGGCGAGGACGAGTGCCGAGCCTGGACCATCCGCGGGGGGACGAAGGCCCAGGTGGCAGCCGGAGCCATTCACTCCGACATCGAGCGGGGCTTCATTCGGGCGGAGGTGGTGCCGTGTGAGAAGCTGCTCGCCGCTGGCTCGCTCGCCGCCTGCCGGGAGCGCGGCACGCTGCACCTCGAAGGCAAGGAGTACGAGGTGAAGGACGGCGACGTCATCAACTTCCGATTTGCGGTCTAGGACACGCCGTTGAACGCACCGCGTTTCCTGGCGCGGATCGGACCGGCTTCCGCGGCGACCGCCCTCGGCCGGCGTCCGGGGTCCGGAGCCGCCCCGGCAGCGGTCGGATAGGTGTCGACCTGTCCCTCCTGCCGGCGCCCGGTGGCCGTCGCCCGCGAACGGTGTCTGTACTGTGGGCAGGTCCTGCCCTCGCCACTGGTCCCGCGCCTGCCCATCCCCGACCCTCCGGGGTCCGTCGCCCCCGAGGCCCCGGGCCCCGCCCGCACCCTCGTCATTCTCGACCTCGACGCCGCGGACCCGGAAAGGCTCGAGAGCGTGCTGGGGCTCGCCACCTACGAAGCCGCGCTCCTGGCTCGTCGGCGTGGCTTCCACCTTCACCGACTCCTCGCCCCCGAGCTCGCCGAGGCCGAAGCACGGCGGCTGCACGCAGGGGGGCTGAGGGTCGAAACGGTCGCGGAGGAAGAGCTTCGGGACCCGCCCCTGCGCGCGCTCGGCGGAGAGCGAGGACGGGGGTCCCTGACGCTGCGCACCGAGGAGGGTCCGGTGACGCTCCACCGGGGGGACCTGCTCATCGTCGTCCGCGGCCCCATTGCACGCCAGTATCAGCCGGTGTTCCGCCGCCGCCGAGTGGACACCGCGTCTCTCGAGGAAGGGTATCGGGTCCACCTCCACCGGCGAGCCGACCGGCGGCCAGTGGAGATCGACATCGCGAACTTCGAGTTCGGGACCGCCGGCGCCGGCTCGACCCGGCTCGAGCTCGAGGCCTGGGTGGACGAGATCCGAGCCGAGGTGGCCGAGGACGACGGGTTTCGGCGCCTGCCTCCGGCGTTCGGCGTGGCCGAGCCCGAGCCGCGCGGGCCTCTGGCCGCCGCCAGCGCCCTGGGGCGGGCGGGCCGGGGCGAGCGGGCCGAGGGCGAGAGCGTGGTGCTCGACAACGCCGCCCAGTTCCGGTTCTACTCCGCCTGGCGGGCGGCCCTCGAGCGCCGTCGCGCCGGCTGAGGGCCTCGGCGCGAGTCCTCGATTGTCGAGGCGCGCCCCGGGGGCTCATGCTAGTGTGATCCGCCATGGCAGCCGCCCGCCGGCGCGAGCCCTTCCTGATTCTTCTCCTGGCCCTGGCCCCGGTCCTCGCCCACGCACCGGCGTGGGTCGCGGGGCAGCTCCTGGGGCCGGGGGACGGGGTCGCGCTCCATCTCCCCCTGCGGGTGGAGGCGTGGCGCGCCATCGAGCGCGGAGAGGTGCCGTCCTGGAACCCGTCGTCCTTCTCGGGAAGCCCCCTCCTCGCCGCCTACCGTCCCGGGATCTTCCACCCGCTCATGGCGGCCCTGACTCCGCTGGCACCGTTCACCGCCTTCCAGATCCTCGTCCTCGTCTCGCTGGCCTGCGCCGCGCCCCTCACCTACGCCTGGGCCCGGCGCCTGGGGGCGGAGCCGGTGGGTGCCTTCGTAGCCGGACTCGCCTTCGGCCTGGGCCCGTATCTGGTCGGACACCTGGGTGACACCGCGACCGTGGTGGCGGCACCGGCCCTGCCCCTCGCCCTGCTCGCCGCGGAAGCTCACCTCGGCCGGCCTCGCGCCGCCTCCGCCGTTGCGGTGGCACTCGCCGTCGCCCTTCTCCTTCTCGCCGGTTCGAAGGAAGCGGTGGGGGCCGGGGCCCTGCTCCTCGCCGCCCGGATGCTGGTCACCCTCCTCCATCGGCCGGGCCAGGGAGCTGGTCTTCGGGGACTGATCGCGGCGGTCGGAGCCGGCGCGCTCCTCGCCGCGCCCCAGCTCGTCCCGACCGTGCTTGCCCTGCGGGCCGCCGGTCCGGGCGGGGCCGGGGCCGCGGGCTCCGGCGCGGCGACGGTCGCCGGGGTGACGGGGCTCGTGCTGCGCTACGTCTCCCACACGCCGGCCCCGGTGTTCGCCCTCGCCGCGGTCCCCCTCCTGGGGTCCGTCGTCGCGCTTCGCGTCGCCGCGGTCACCACCCTGGCGCTGATGGCCCTTCTGGCGCTCCGCGGAGGGCCCGACGGAGGGGGTGCCATCCCCCTCGCCTTCGACCTGGCCCTGGCGGTGCTCGGCGGGCTCTCCCTTTCCGCGCAGTGGTCTGGACGCGCCGAGCCCGTCGGCCGGCACCTGCGTGTGCTCACTGCGGTGGTCGCGCTGTTCGCCACCGCTGCGCTCTCGGTGGCCACCAGCGTCACCGGGCCGCTCCCGAGGGAGCTCGCGGCTCCCGTTGGCCTCCTCGCCCTCGGCCTCATCCTCTACGTGCTCCTCGCCGGATCCCCCCGCCCCGCGGTGGCCGGAGTGTTTCTCCTGCCGGTCGTGGCCTCATTTCTCCTCCAGCCGTGGGGCCGCCAGGCCTGGGCCGGAGCCCCCGGTGCTCGGGACCTCGAGCAGGGCACGCCCACGAAACGGGCGATCGACCACGTCATGGGGCCGCGCCGGGGAGAGCGGACCCTCTCCCTCGTCGAGTCCTGGCCCCGGACGCGCGAGGACGACCTCGCCTCGGCGAACCGGGCGGTCTTCGCCGGGCGGCGCAACGTCGACGGCTACGACCCTCTCGTCCCCGCCTCCCGCCGCGAAGCCCTCGGCGGGATGCGCAGTGACGGGACCGTCCCCCACGAGTTTCTGGAGACCGATCCTGGACGCCTCGAGCTTCTGGGTGTCCGGTGGGTGCAGGTCCCCACCGAGTCCCTCGCCGCCCCGGTCGACGCGGACGGGCTCGGTGACACCCTCGACCTCGTCCTCGAGCCCCCGCGGCCGCGACTCTTCGTGGTGCCGTTCACCCACGCCACCGAGGTGCGCATCGCTTCGTTCCTGGCCCAGGCCACCCACGTGCCCCAGGGAGAGATCGTGGCCGAGTGCGTCGCCCGCCTTGCCTCCGGCCACGAGATCTGGCTCCCCATCCGGGCCGGGGTGGAGACCGCGGAGTGGGCCTGGGAGCGCCCCGACGTGCGGGACGTCGTTCGCCACGGACGGGCACCGATCCTCCGAAGCTTCCCGGTGCGCGAGGGGTTCGAGGGGCATCAGTACCTCGGGGTCCTCCGACTGCCTGGTCGCTTCGCGGTGGTGGCGCTCCGCTTCCGAGCCTGGCCCGGGGCCCCGCCCCTGTGGCTCCTCCGCGTGGGACTGCGGGACGAGGAGACCGGGCGGACCTCGGGTGTCGGGCTCACCTCCGCCTACCTGAGCGACAGCGTGCGCTTGAGGTCGGCGGCGGCCACCCCCCGGGTGACGCTCTTCGAGGTCCGGCGAGGGATCGGGCCGGCCCGAGTGGTGGAGTCGCTCCGGAGGCTCCCGGATGCCGAGCGGGTCGCCGACTTCCTGCGGTCGCCGACCCGATTGGGGGTGGACAGCTCCCGGGAAGCCATCGCGCTCGAGGGCGACGTGGAGGGGGTGACGCTGCCCGGCGCCAGCCGGTCGTCGGAGGCGGTCGTGGCCCGGGCGAGGGGCGGCCGGGTGGTCGTGCGGGCGGGCGGCCCAGGGCTCCTGGTCGTCAGCGAGGGATGGGACCCCGGGTGGCGAGCGTCGGTCGATCGGAAACCTCGGCGGGTCATCCGGGTCAACGGCGACCGCATCGGCGTGGTGCTGGGGGAGGGCACGCATCGGATCGTCCTGCGCCACCACGCCCGCGGCCTCGGCGTCGGGCTGGCCCTGGCCCTCCTCGGTGCGACCGGCCTCGTGGTCGCGGTGGCGCGCGAGGGGCTGCGCACGAGGCCACCTTCCGCGGACCGAACCGGCCGGCGACCGGATGCGCGGGAAAGGACGCGATTCCGCCATGACGATCGTGTCCCTAGGCGGCGCGCGTGAGGTTTGACCGTTCTCGACGGCGCGTGCTAGCGTGGCCCGTTCCCGCCTGAAGGACCCCATGAGTGCAGGACAGCCGAGCCTCAGCATCTTCTTCCCGGCCTACAACGATGCCGGGACCATCGCGAGCCTGGCTCTCGTCTCGCACATGACAGCACGGCAGATCACCGACGACCACGAGGTCATCGTGGTGGACGACGGCAGCCCTGATCACACCGGCGAGCTCCTCGACGAGATGGCCCGGCACTTCCCCTGGCTCAAGGTGGTGCACCACGAGTCGAATCGAGGGTACGGAGGCGCGCTCCGGACCGGCTTCGCCACCGCCTCGAAGGAGCTCGTGTTCTACACCGACGGCGACGCCCAGTACGACCCGAGGGAGATCACGAATCTCTACGAGGCCTTCGGCCCGGAGGTGGACTTCGTCAACGGCTACAAGATCTCCCGTAACGATCCCCTCCACCGCGTGGTCATCGGCCGCCTGTACCACTGGTTCGTGAAGACCGCGTTCGGCCTCCGCCTCCGCGACGTGGACTGCGACTTCCGCCTGATGAGAAGGAGCGTGTTCGACAAGGTTCGTCTCACCCGCTCGTCCGGGGTCATCTGCGTGGAGCTGATGAAGAAGGTCCAGGATCACGGGTTCCGCATCGCCGAGGTCCCGGTGCATCACTTTCACCGCAGCTACGGCAAGAGCCAGTTCTTCAACTTTCCCCGCGTGGGCCGGACCCTCGTCGACCTGTCGCGGCTGTGGCTCGAGCTGGTGGTCGGGGGACAGCACATGAGACCGGGGACGACTCACTCTTCCGCCACGGATCGTGAGGCGTTCGTCGCGCCGACCGGAGAGTCCGCCGGGAGCGGGACGAAGCGGGGCGACAGGCAGTGAGCGCCGACCATCGCGATTTCTATCGCGGCCGGCGGGTCCTCGTCACCGGCGGGCTCGGCTTCATCGGCTCCAACCTCTGCCGCACCCTCGCCGACCTCGGCGCACTGGTGACCGCCGTCGACAGCCTGCTCCCCGACTACGGGGGCAACCTCTTCAACCTGGCGGGCTACGAGGACCGCGTCCGCATCAACATCGCCGACGTGCGCGGCCACGGCATGGAGTATCTCGTCCGGGGGCAGGAGGTGCTCTTCAACCTCGCCGGACAGGTGAGCCACATCGACTCCATGACCGACCCCCTGACCGACCTGGAGATCAACTGTACGAGCCAGCTCAAGCTCCTCGAGGCGGTGAGGAAGGGGAACCCCGAGCTCAAGATCGTCTACGCCGGCACTCGTCAGATCTACGGGCGCCCCCTCTATCTCCCGGTGGACGAGAAGCACCTTCTTCAGCCGGTGGACGTGAACGGGATCAACAAGATCTCGGGCGAGTTCTACCATCTCGTCTACCACCAGGTGCACGGTATCCGGGCCTCGTCGTTGCGGCTCACCAACACGTACGGTCCGCGGCAGCTGATCCGGCACAACCGGCAGGGCTTCATCGGCTGGTTCGTGCGAAAGGCGGTCCTCGGGGAGGAGATCCCGGTCTTCGGCGACGGGAGCCAGCGACGTGACTTCAATCACGTCTTCGACGTGGTGGACGCCTTCCTCCGAGCCGGGGCGATCGACGCCTCGGACGGTCAGGTGCTCAACCTCGGCGACGAGCACCCGGTGTCGCTTCTCGACCTGGCGAAGCTGCTGGTTGAGGTTGGGGGGGGTGGAAGCTACACCCTCGTTCCCTTTCCCCCGGAGCGGAAGCGCATCGATATCGGCGACTTCTTCGCCGACGTCTCGAAGGCGAGGGCGGTTCTCGGCTGGGCTCCGTCGATCCCGCTCCGCCGCGGCTTCGAGGAGACCGTCGCCTACTACCGCGAGCACCGGGAGCACTACCTGTGACGGGGGACGTGCCCTTCGTCGACTTCTCCGCCCACGTGGGGGCGATGCGCTCCGAGATCGACCAGGCGGTGGCGCGGGTCCTGGACTCGGGCTGGTTCATCCTCGGGCCCGAGGTCGAGGCCCTGGAGCACGAGCTCGCCGCCGCCTTCGGGGCCCGGGAGGCGGTGACGGTGGCCAACGGGACAGAGGCGCTGCAGCTCGCCCTCGCGGTGCGAGGGGTGGGCCCCGGGGACGAGGTCATCACGACCTCCCTGTCTGCCGCCTTCACCGCCCTCGCGATCCAGGCCGTCGGGGCCCGGCCGGTGTTCGTGGACGTCGACCCTCTCACCCTCAATCTCGATCCGAAGGAAGCGGCGCGGGCGGTGACGGCGCGGACGAAGGCGGTCGTTCCCGTTCACCTCTACGGCCACCCCGCGGACATGGACCCGATCCTGGCCCTCGGACGCCAGGCCGACCTGGCCGTCGTCGAGGACGCGTGCCAGGCCCATGGTGCTCGCTACCGTGGTCGGCCCGTGGGCACCCTCGCCGGGGACGACGGGCTCGGCGCGCTCTCGTTCTATCCGACCAAGAACCTCGGGGCGCTGGGCGACGGGGGGGCGCTCCTGGTGGGCGACGCCGGGATCGCCGCCCGCCTCCGGCAGCTCCGCAACGGCGGCCAGACCGACCGCTATCGGCACGGGACGCCGGGCATCAACAGCCGCCTCGACGAGCTCCAGGCGGCGATTCTACGCGTGAGCCTCCGCCACCTCCCCGAGTGGACCGAGCGCCGCCGGGCCATCGCGGCGTTCTACGGGGAGACCCTGCAGGATGCCGGGCTCGGCCTGCCTCGGGAGCAGGGATACGCGCGGTCCGTGCACCATCTCTTCGTCGTCCGCCACGGGCAGCGCGACGCTCTCGCCACCGCCCTGCGGCAGCGTGGGATCGGCACCCTCATCCACTATCCGATCCCCCTGCACCTCCAGCCCGCGTTCGCCCCCCTGGGCGGGTCGCCGGGCGACCTTCCGGTCGTCGAGAAGGCGGCGGGAGAGATTCTCTCGCTCCCCCTCTACCCTGAGATGACGGATGCCCAGACCGAGAGGGTCGTGGCGGCCGTCCGCGCCGCCGTCGGCCCCCTGTCGGCCAGCGCCTGATCGGACGGGCCGGCGCCAGGACGGGCGTCCGTGTCGGTCTCCGTGCTAGCATCGTTCGCCTTATGGACCAGAAAGACAGCTTGCTCGATCGCATCACCAACCGCACGGCCCGAGTCGGCGTGATCGGTCTCGGATACGTGGGCCTGCCTCTCGCCCTCCTCTTCGAGGAGGCGGGCTTCCCGGTCATCGGGTTCGATGTCGACCCGGCCAAGGCCGAGGCTCTCCACCGGGGTGAGTCCTATATCCGTCACATCGGCGCCGAGAAGGTGAGCCAGGCCTTCGCTCGCGGGCGCATCGTCGCCACCACCGACTTCGATCGACTCGGGGAGTGCGACGCCGTCGTGATCTGCGTGCCCACGCCGCTGGGCAGGCACCGCGAGCCCGACCTCTCCTTCATCCGCTCGACGGTGGCGGAGATGGCGCAGAGGCTCCGCGCGGGCCAGCTCGTGGTCCTCGAGTCGACCACCTACCCCGGCACGACACGCGAGGAGCTCGTTCCTCCTTTCGAGGCCCGGGGGCTCGAGTGCGGCACCGACTTCTTCGTCGCCTTCTCGCCCGAGCGCGAGGACCCCGGGAACCCGCGGTTCCACACCCAGAACATCCCCAAGGTGGTGGGCGGCATCGACCCGGCGTCGCAGGAGGTGGCGACGGCGTTGTACGGGGCCGCGGTCGCCGAGGTGGTCGCCGTCTCCTCCCCCGAGGTCGCAGAGGCGGCCAAGCTCTTCGAGAACATCTTCCGCGCGGTCAACATCGCCCTGGCGAACGAGATGAAGATGGTCCTCGACCGGATGGGAGTGAACGTCTGGGAGGTCATCGAGGCGGCCCGAACCAAGCCCTTCGGCTTCATGCCGTTCTACCCGGGGCCCGGCCTGGGAGGACACTGCATCCCCCTCGACCCGTTCTACCTGACCTGGAAGGCGGCCGAGTACGGTACCTGGGCCCGCTTCATCGAGCTCGCCGGTGACATCAACACCTCGATGCCGGCCTACGTCGTCGACCGGACAGCAAAGGCGCTGAACCGGCACGGCAAGAGTCTCAAGGGCTCGCGCGTTCTGGTTCTCGGGCTCTCCTACAAGGCGAACATCGACGACGACCGGGAGTCGCCGTCGTTCGAGATCATCGAGAAGCTGCGGGAGGGAGGGGCGACGGCGGCGTACTGCGACCCCTACATCCCGGTGTCGCGCCCGGGCCGCGAGCACGACATCGGCCTCGCGTCCGTCGCCTGCTCCGGCGAGGAGTTCGCCCGCCACGACGTGCTCGTCGTCGCGACCGCCCACGACGACTTTCGCGTTCCCTCCCTGTACCGGGACGTCCGGCTGGTGGTGGACACGCGGAACCTGATGGCACCTCTGGACCTCGGGCCCGGGGGTCCCGAGATCGTCCAGGCCTGACGAAGCCGCGCCTCCCCCGGCGCGGCGGGGAGGCTGGACTTGGCCCACGCGCGTGCGCGAGAATGCCGGATTCCGCGACGCGGCGGGAGGTGGTCCATCAGACAGCGTGTCCTCGTCGTCGTTCCCACCTACAACGAGCGCGAAAACGTCGCTCCCCTGGTGCGGGATCTGCTCGCCCAGGGGGAGGGTATCGACGTCTGGGTGGCGGACGACGGCAGCCCCGACGGCACCGCCGAGGCGGTGCGCGAGGCCATGACCAGGTACCCGGGCCGGGTCGATCTGCTCCTGCGGCCGGAGAAGGCAGGCCGGGGGGCGGCGGTCATCACCGCGTTCAAGAAGGGGCTCGCCGATCCCAGGGCCTACGACGTCCTCGTGGAGATGGACGCCGATTTCTCGCATCGGCCGGAGGACCTCCCGAAGCTTCTCGGCGAGCTCGGTCGGTGCGACATGGTGGTGGGATCGCGATACGTGGAGGGCGGGGGGACATCCGAGTGGGGCATCTGGCGCCCGGCGCTGTCCTGGCTGGCGAACAGGTACGTCGCGGTGGTCGCGGGCATTCCGATCCGGGACACGACGAGTGGCTTCCGCGCCTATCGCCGGGCCGTGCTGGAGGAGACCGAGTTCGACCGGATCAAGATCCGCGGCTACGTCGTCCACGGAGAGATGGCCTACCAGGCCTGGATCCACGGCTTCCAGCTCGGCGAGGTGCCCATTCATTTCAAGAACCGGGCGCGCGAGGCCTCGAAGCTCTCCGCCGAGGAGATCTACATGGCGCTCGTCAACTTCGCCCTGCTGCGGTTCCGCTACGGGCTGCGCCCCCGCAAGAGGCGCGTCCCCGGCGGAGAGGGGACGTCCCACGCCTGAGCCCGTGCGAAGCCTGGTGGTCTGGGGTGGGGGCTCCGCAGCCCTCGCCCGGGCGCGGCACGACGAGGGCGCCGAGGTCGTCGCGTGGCCCGGCGCCGACACCGCCGCCCTGGTCCGGGCCGGACTTCCGGTGCGTCCCCTGGAAGCGGTGATCGGAGAGGAGGGCCTCGCCGCGTCCGAGGCCGCTTCCCGAACCTGGGCGCGGCTGTGGGGTCGCGTGCCGCTCCTGGACGGCAAGAGCTTCCGTGACCTGGTGCAGTGGCGCGAGACCTCGCTCCTCTGGCTTGCGGAGACGTTCATCCGGAGTCAGACCGCGGGGCCTGGGTGTGCTCGCCTGGCGGAGACCGCACTGCGCCTGCTGGAGGTCACCCGGGCCGACGAGGTGGACGTGGTCGGCCTCGGTCGGCCGGAGGCCACGGTTCTCTCGCGCGCGTGCACCGCGCGGGGGGTGCTCTTTCACGGTCCAAGCCCGGAGGCCCGGCCAATCCGCTCGACCATCGCCCGCCGGCGCCGCCCCTTGCGTGCGCTCGCCGGCTTCCTTGCTCCGGCCAGCCCGCCGCCGGTCCCCGAGCCGACGACGGCGGGCGGGCGGGCGGAGGTCCCCCCGATGCTCGTCCTGCCCCCCCGGAGGAGCGACGCGCCGGCGCTCGTGCCACTCCTCGAGACCGTGGCCGCCGATCTCGGGATGCCGGCGGTGGTCGTGCCCCTCGCCGGCCTCGCGCGGTGGGAGACGCGGCGGGTCGCGCGGGCGGCGTCCGACGCCGAGATCCTCCTGCGCGAGCACCGGACCCGACTCCGGGACGCTCCGGGACTGCACGAGTCCTACGCTCACCGGGGAGTCGGCTTCGCGGACTTGGCCAGGAACGACCTGGACATGATCCTGCTCGGCCACCTCCCCGCCGCGGTGCGGATGCTCGAGGCGGCGGTCGAGCTGATCTCCGGCTCCGCCCGGCCGGCAATGGTTCTCCTGCCCGGCGTTGGACGGGACGACCGACGGGCTCTCGTGGCCGCAAGCGCCGCCGCCGGAGTCCCGGCGGTGGTCGTCCACCCGGCGGCCGCCGGCCCGGAGGATCTCGACCGGGCCGACGGTGGCCCCCGGCCCGCGGCCACCCTGATCTGGCGGCCCGACTCCGATCCCGCCCCGGCGGTGTCCCGACTCCGCGAGGCGGTGCGTGCTAGGGTGGGGTCCGAATGAAGGCGTCGACCCTCCCTCTCGGCAGCCGCCTCCTCGGTGAGGGCCAGCCCTGTCTGGTGGTGGCCCACGTTGGCGCCGCCCACGAAGGCTCTCCCGACACCGCGCTCCGCCTCATCGAAGCCGCGTTCCAGGCCGGAGCGGACGCCATCGCGTTCCAGATCTTCCGCGCCGAGGAGGTTCTGGTGCGGCGCCACCGGGAGCGTCCGGAGATGGAGGCGCTGGAGCTATCGGCGAAGCAGTGGCGTCGGGTGCTCGAGGCCGCCCGGGCGTCAGGCCTGGCCGTCGTCGCGGAGGTGCTCGATCGTCCTTCCCGCGACGTCGCCGCGGAGGCCGGGGTGGATGCCCTGCAGGCCAGCGACGGTGACCTCGACAACCTCGACCTGCTCCGGGCCCTGGCCGCGACCGAGCGTCCCCTTCTCGTCGGAGTGGGCCCGGCTCCCGAGCGCCTGGTGTGGGAGGCGCTCGACACCGCCGGGGACCGACTTGCACTGGTCCTGTGCCCACCCGCGACCCCCGCCGCGGTCGACGAGCTGCGCCTGGGAGAGATCTCGGCGCGACGCGAGCGCCACCGGGTGCCGGTGGGTCTCCTGGACGCGACCGACGGCAGCTCGGCCTTCGCGCTCCTGGCGCCGGCCCTCGCTGCCGCCCAGGGTGCGGACTTCGTCGAGAAGCGCCTCACCCTCGACCGCAGCCAGATGGGGCGCGAGTGGGTGGCGGCGATGAGCCCCGAGCAGTTCTATCGCATGGTGGAGCTGCTCCGGCAGGCGGAGCGGGCGCGAGGAGAAGGGGGCGAGCCGGCCCGGGAGCCCACGCCCTCGCGCGGGCGCTCGATCGTAGCCGCCGCGCTCGTGGGGCGCGGCGAGGTTCTCACCGCGGAGATGCTGGCCTTCAAGCGCACCGACGAGCGCTTCGAACGGGGGCTGGGGCCCCGCGAGGCGGACCGGGTCATCGGCCGACGGGCGGCCCGACCCATCCAGGCCGACGAGCCCATACAGGAGGACATGCTCGAATGAAGGCGCTCATCACCGGCGGCGCAGGCTTTCTGGGAAGCCATCTCGCGGAGCGGCTTCTCGAGAAGGGCGACGAGGTCCACGTCATCGACGACCTCTCCACCGGCTCCATCGAGAACATCGAGTCCCTCAAGGGACGCGCCGCCTTTCACTACACCATCGAAACCATCATGAACGAGCCGGTGCTGGCGGAGCTGGTGGATCGCGCGGACGTGGTGTTCCACCTCGCGGCCGCGGTGGGGGTCCGTCTCATCGTGGAGAGCCCGGTCAACACCATCGAGACCAACGTCCACGGGACCGAGAAGGTCCTGAAGCTCGCCAACAAGAAGCGCAAGAAGGTGGTCCTCACCTCGACCTCCGAGGTGTACGGCAAGGCCGACACCGTCCCCTTCCGGGAGGACGGGGATCTCGTGATGGGCCCGACCTCCAAGGGACGATGGAGCTACGCCTGCAGCAAGGCCATCGACGAGTTCCTGGCCCTCGCCTACCACAAGGAGAAGCGCCTGCCGATCGTCGTGGCCCGGCTCTTCAACACCGTGGGTCCCCGGCAGACGGGTCGCTACGGAATGGTGATCCCGAACTTCGTGAAGCAGGCTCTCCTCGGGCATCCCCTCACCGTCCACGGCGACGGGACCCAGACCCGCTGCTTCACGTACGTGACCGACGTGGTGGGTCAGCTCGTGGCCCTGTCCGAGGATCCGGGGGCGGTGGGCGAGGTCTTCAACGTGGGCAACGACCGCGAGGAGATCACCATTCTCCAGCTCGCGGAGCGGGTGAAGACCCGCGCGAGCTCAGAGAGCGCGATCGAGCTCGTGCCCTACGAGAAGGCCTACGAGGAGGGCTTCGAGGACATGCAGCGCCGGGTCCCCGACCTCTCGAAGCTGCGGGCCCTCACCGGGTACGAGCCCCGGGTTCAGCTCGACGAGATCCTCGACCGCGTCATCGCCTACTTCACCTCGGACGCCACCCGCCTGTGAAGCCGGCCGAGTACCGCCGGATGTTCGAGGCCGAGGAGACCCAGTGGTGGTACGTCGGCCAGCGGGCGATCGCCCACGCCCTCCTCGAGCCCGCCGCCGCCGCTCTCGAGACCCGGGGGAGGGCACCCCGCATCCTCGACGCCGGCTGCGGCACCGGTGGCAACCTGCTCCACCTCGAGGCGCTGGGCCGGGCCGTGGGGGTAGACCTCGCGCCGGAGGCGATGGCCCGGTGGCCGACCCGGGGTGTGCGGGCCACCCGAGCGAGCCTCCTTGCCCTGCCGTTTCCCGACCGGGCTTTCGACCTCGTGACCTCCTTCGACGTGATCTACCACACCTGGGTTCCGGACGACGCGGCTGCGGTGAAGGAGATGGCTCGCGTTCTTCATCCGGGGGGGCTCCTCCTCGTGCGGGTGCCGGCCCTCGAGATCCTCCGTGGCGCCCACGACGGCGCGGTCGGGACCCGACGTCGCTACACACGACGGGAGCTCGTCGGTCTCCTGGAGGCCGCGGGGCTGACCGCGGTTCGATCGACGTACGCGAACTCCTTTCTCTTCCCCCTGCTCCTCGCCCGCCGCACCCTGGACCGCGCTCTCGGACGGGAGGGCTCCGACGTGGCCTTCCTGCCGGCGCCGCTCGAGTGGCTGTTCAAGCGGCTCCTGTTCGCCGAGGCGGCGCTGGTGCACCGGGGGGGCTCCCTCCCGGTCGGCGCCAGCGTGATCGCCCTGGCCCGGCGAGACGACCGCGATCAGCGGCGCGCGATGATCGCGTAGTCGAGCGGGGCAAACAGGAGCGAGTTCAGCCGCTCGACATTCTCGTTCAGGACCTGGATGACGGGCGGGGGAAGGCCCGATCCCGGCAGGAGTCGCAGGCGAACGTCCTCCGGGACCGGGTTTCGCATCTGGACCCGAACGTCGCTGAAGCCAGCGGCCGCGGCCAGGAAGCGCAGTGTTTCCGGGTGAAGGGGACGCTCGTGGGTCAGATCTCGGATGAAGACGTCGTGAAAGGCGAGGGCAGAGGCGGGGTTGGGCGTCTCGAGGAGGAGCACGCCGCCCTCGCGCAGCGTCCGGTGCGCCTCGGCCAGGAGCAAGGCCAGCACCGGCGGAGGCAGGTGCTCCGCCACCTGGGCCGCGAACACACCTCCGAGCGAGCCGGCCTCCTGGGCCTGGAGATACTCGACGAGGTCTCCGTGAACCACATCGAGGCTTCTTTCCCGGCATTCGCGGACGACGTTGGCGTTGCCCTCGACCCCGCGGGCTTCGATTCCAGCGGTCCGCAGCAGGTCCAGAAACTCGCCGCGGCCACACCCGAGATCGACGACCGGCGCCCGGTCCCGGAAGAGGTCGACGTAGTCCTCCTGGCGGGTACGGACCTGCTCGCGGGCGCCGCGGAAGCGGTTCTCGAAGGCGGTGTAGGTGGAATCGGCCGCCGCGCGAATGGTCGCCCGGGCCACCTCCGGAGGCGGCGCCCCGGCATCCAGCCCCCCCCGCACCGCCCGGACCTCCTCGGACAGGGCTTCGATCCGGTCGCGCAGGGCGGCCAGGCCTTCCAGGCGCTCGGCCATGGACTCGAGCCGCCGGTCAAAGACCTCGAGGAC
The DNA here is from genome assembly GCA_022340585.1 of Acidobacteriota bacterium. Lineage (GTDB taxonomy): Bacteria > Acidobacteriota > Vicinamibacteria > Fen-336 > Fen-336 > JAJDNS01. The sequence goes on along the minus strand of JAJDNS010000073.1, from coordinate 97,042 downwards.
CTGCTCGGCCCGGGTCGGGGTGCGGGCCACGCGCATGTCGTCGCGGGCGTCCACCATGGGCTCGACCCGCTGCGCGTAGCGCACGAGACCCTCGGCCAGCTCGCGCAGCCGCGCGTGGTGGCGGGCGGTGTGGCCGAGCTGCGCGTTGAGCAACCGGACCAGCACCTCGTTGAAGCGCATCTGCTGCTCGAAGAGGGGGCCGGTGGCGGCGAGGGTGCGACGGGCGAGCACGCCGGCGAGGCCCCGGCTCGGCGAGGGCGCGGCCGGGGCCCACAGCCCGTTCAGCTCGCGGAGGAGGTCCTGGATCTCCGGCCCCGTCTCCTCGGGGAGGGGAAAGGCCGCGAGCTCGTCCAGGGCCTTGAGGGCCGCCGCGTAGGCGGACTCCTCGTCCTCGAGACGACGGCGGAGGGCCTCGAGGCCAGCGCGTTCGGTCTCGTCGGCCACGGCGGATTGTCGAGTTCCTGCCGAGAGTTTGTCAAGGCGGGTCCTGCCCCCGAGCGACCGATGTGACCTAGAATTGGCTGCTTACAGGATGAACCAGAGTGGCTGAGGAGCGCGAGGACATCGCCGCAGAGCTGCGGCGGGTGAGGGACGAGGCCCGACGCCACGCGTCCCCGGCCGACGAGAGTGCCGGGGCGCGGGCCCCGGACCCCGAGCCCCCTCCCCCCGCCCCCCCCGCGCGGGCCCCGAGGGAAACGGAGGCGGCACCGGAGCGGCCTCCCGATCCTCCGAACCCCGCCGCGGTCAACGCGGCCTGGCCGGCCGAGGGCCGGCCGTCGCCGGGACCTGCCGGCCTCCTCCGACGCCTGGTCGAACGGCTCCTCCTCCCGCGCCTCGAGGCCCAGCGACAGTTCAACTCCTCCCAGGTCCAGCTGGACAACGAGATGCTCGACTATCTCGAGAAGCGCTCGGCCGCCACCCATCGGCACTACGACCGCCTTCTCGGCGAGCTCGGTCGACGCCTCGACGAGGCCGACGAGCGACACGCCATCCTCGAGAAGGAGCTCGTCGGGCACGTCCAGGACCTGGTGCAGCGCATCGACCTCGTCCTGGCCGACGGGAGCCGCGGTCGCCTCGGTCTGGAGTTCGCCCTCGAGGAGCTGAGAGAGCGTCTGACCCGCGTGGAAGCGATGCTGCGGCGCCCGGAATGAAGTCCGTCCTCGTCTGTGCAGCCCAGGCGCCCTTCGTCACCGGTGGAGCGGAGATCCTCGTCCGCGAGCTGACGTCCCACCTCACCCGGCGAGGTTTCCGGACGGACGTGGTGAGCGTGCCCTTCCACGGTCACCCGCCCTCGGAGATCGTCCGGCAGGCGCTCGCCTGGCGCCTGCTGGAGCTGCGGGAGACGACGGGGCGCGTCCCCGACCTCGTGATTCCCACCAAGTTTCCGAGCTACCTCGTGCGCCATCCCCGCAAGGTGACCTGGCTCTTCCACCAGCACCGCGACGCCTACGATCTGTTCGGGTCGGAGGTCGGCGCCCTGACCGACGGTCCCGAGGACCGCGAGGTGCGCCGGTCGATTCACTCCATGGACGCGGTGGCCCTCGGGGAGTGTCAGGACATCTTCACCATCTCCCGGAACGTGGCCGACCGTCTGTCGCGCTTCAACCGGCTGCCGGGTACGCCTCTGCACCCACCGCCGCGCGACGCGCATCGGTTCCACTCGGGCCGCTACGGCGACTACCTGCTCTACGCCGGACGCCTCGAGCGGATCAAGCGGGTCGATCTGGCCCTCAGAGCCCTCGCCCGGAGCGGGAGCCGAGCTCGGCTCAGGGTCGCGGGCACCGGATCGCTGGAAGCCGACCTCCGGCGGCTCGCCGACGCGCTCGGGGTCGCCGACCGGGTGGACTTCCTCGGCTTCGTGTCAGCCGACGACCTTCTCGAGCTCTACGCCGAGTGCCGGGGCGCCTTCTACACGCCGGAGGACGAGGACTACGGCTATGTGACGGTCGAGAGCTTCCTCTCGAAGAAGCCGGTGATCACCGCCACGGACGCGGGCGGGCCGCTGGAGTTCGTCGAGCACGAAGTCAACGGATACGTGGCGGCACCCGATCCGTCGCCGCTGGCCGAGTCCATCGACCGATTGTTCTCCCTCTCGGAGACGCGGGTGCGCGAGATGGGCGAGGAGGGTCACCGGCGTACGGCACACATCACCTGGGACCGGGTCGTGGACCGCTTGACGGAGTCGATCTGTTGAGGGTCGCCTTCTGGAGCCCATGTGCCGGGAGAGGGTGGCCGGCGGCCCTCGTGCCGCACGTCGAGCGCGAGGTGGAGCTCGAGCTCCTGGCCGAGGAACCGTCCTCCGATCCCGCGGCGGACTGCCACGTCTATCATCTGGTCGACGACCCGGCGCACGGCTACGTCTACCGTGCGCTCCTCCGGCGACCCGGGCTCGTGGTCCTGGAGGACTGGGGACTCCACCGGCTCGTCCACGCCGCGATCGCCGGATCGGCGGGAGAGGCCGCGTACCGCCGGGAGGCCCGGCGCGAGCACGGGGAGCTGGGCGCTTTCGTCGCGGAGCAGGTCACGCGTGGGCTCGGGGGCGTGCTCCCGGCCTCGTTCCTCGTCATGAACGACCGCGTCCTCGAGGCGGGCCTGGCGTTCGTGGCGACCAGCGAGGCGGTGCGGTCGCGACTCGCGGCGCGGCGACCCGACGGATCGGTCGCCCACCTGCCGCTCTGCTTCCAGTCACCCCCGCCGCTCCGCGTCCGCGACGTCGCCCTCTCCTCTCTCGGGGTCCCTCCGGGGAGCCTCCTGGTATTGGCCATCCAGCCGTCGTCGTCGGACGCTCCCCCGCCGCGGTTGGCGCGTGCCCTCGACGAAGTCCACCGGGTCGAGCCGCAGGCGATGGTCCGGTGGACTCCCGAAGACCACCCTGAGCTCGCTTCGCGCCTCGCCGCGGCCGACGTCGTGGTCGCTCTCGAGCACCCCCCGAGGGCCGGGCTCGGGGCCGCCGTCCCGCTGGCCGTCGCCAGTGGGAAGGCGCCCCTCGTGTCGGCCGGGTCGGGGGCCGCCCGCGAGATGCCCGAGGGCGTCGTGGCTCGGGTCTCTCCAGGACCCACGGAGGCTGCGGAAACCGCGGCGCTCGTTCGACGGCTCCTGGCTGACGAGCCTCTCCGCTCCCGGATGGGGCGCCTGGCTCGCGCGTATGCCACGGACCGGCGTGACCCGGGGGGCGTCGCGCAGGCACTGCTGGGCTTGCTCCGTACCGTCGAGCCGATCGCGCAGGGGCCCGCGGCCCGGCGGACGATGGAAGACAGTCCCGCCGGCCGGGCGCTGGACGAGGTGACCGTCGCCGCCCGCGAGCTCGGCCTCGATGACCCGCGGGCGGTCCTCGCTCCACTCGTCGCTGCGCTCTTCGGCGAGGGTGTCTCGTGACACGCCCCCAGCTCTCCATCGTCATCCCCGCCTACAACGAGGCCCGGCGGCTTCCGGAGACCCTCTCCCACCTCAACCGCTGGTTCCGCTCGACGACGTTGCGCACCGAGGTCGTGATCGTGGACGACGGGTCGACGGACGGGACCGCCAAGGTCGCTCGAGAGGCCGGGGGGGAGGGGATCTCTCTTCTCCGGCACACGCCCAACCGGGGCAAGGGCTACGCGGTGAGAAGGGGGATGCTCGCGGCCCGGGGGGAGCGTCGGCTCATGACCGACGCCGATCTCTCCACCCCGATCGAGGAGCTGCCCCGGCTCATGCGCGAGCTCGACCACGGTGCCGCGGTCGCCATTGGCTCGCGCGCGGTGGCGGGTGCGCGTATCGAGGTCCACCAGCCCGCCTACCGGGAAGCCATGGGTCGGGTCTTCAATCGCCTGGTGCAGCTCCTCCTCCTGCCGGGGCTGAAGGACACCCAGTGCGGCTTCAAGCTCTTCACCGCGCGGGCTGCCGCCGAGGCCTTCGGAGCCTGCCGGCTCGACGGGTTCTCCTTCGATGTGGAGGCGCTCTTCGTGGCTCGGCGCCGGGGCCGACGGATCGTCGAAGTACCGGTGGTGTGGCGGAACGACGAAGCCTCTCGCGTGAGCCTGGGCGGAGGAGGGGCGGCCTTCGCCGATCTGTTCCGGATCCGCTTCCTCGCCTGGCGCGGCGTCTACGGGCCGGCGGCGGCGTCCGAGGCTGCGGGCGGCGGGGAGCCGGGCCCTTCGACGTAGCGCACGTCCGCCCGGCGCCACAGGTCCCGCACCCAGGTCTCGATCCGCTGGTCGAGTTCTCGACGCTCGAGGCGGGCTCGCAGCTCCGGGGCGGCTTCCTCGAAGGGCGGCCCTTCGGGCTGGCCGCTGTAGTCCTCGTTCCAGGCCTCTCGCAGCGCCTCCTCGGTGATGCGGATCTGCGGCTGGAAGCGGAAACCGATGTACTTGAGGATCACGAGCTGACGTCGGAGCAGACGCCGCAGATCCGGCGTCGGCACACGGTCGCTCAGCCCGGGCTGGGCTTCCACCAGCGCTCGGAGAGCCTCCTCCTCCTCCTCCGCGGAGACCTCCGCCTGAGGCAGCCGGGCCGCCACCTGGAACATCAACCGCTCGTCGATCGCCTCCTTGAGAGCCTCCCCGCGATCGAGGCCCCGCACCTCCTCCACCGCCCGCACCGAGGACAGCAGCAACGGTCGCTCGTCCACCACCGCGAGGATGCGGTCGACGAGCTCGTCGCTCGACCGGGACTGGCCAGAGAACGCAGGAGCGGCCGCGAAGAGGAGCGCGAGGAGGAGGCTAGAACGCATAGCCAATCGTGAGGTGCAGACGCCCGGCCGATTCGCCGGGAAGGCGGTGGATCTTGTGGCCGTAGTCGAAGCGGATCGGTCCGATCGGAGTCAGGTAGCGCACCCCGAGGCCCACGCTCTTGCGCAGGTCCGGGATCGAGACGTCGGCGACCTCGGGATAGACGTTGCCAATGTCGAAGAAGGTGGCCACCTGGAAGGACCGCGTGACATCGTAGCGCAGCTCCGCCCCGCCGAGGACGAGTGCATTGCCGCCGGTGGGAAAGACGTCGCCTTCGGGTCCGACAACCTTCGGACCGACCTCGTCCACCGGCCAACCCCTCGGTCCGTACGCGCCCCCGGCGAAGAAGCGCTCGGGCAGGGGGAGCAGCGGCGCTGCGTTGCCGTAGGTGGCGGCCAGGCCGAGCCGCAACGAGGCCACGAACGCCAGGTCGACACGGACCCGCCTGATGTCGGCGGCCTGGACGAAGGTCTTGAAGTAGCTCGCGCCGCCGAGGGCGTCGAGCGACAGAGCCAGGCTCGACGAGAGAAAGGTGCCGCGCCGCGGCTCCAGGGGATCGTCGCGACCGTCCCAGACGAACGAGACGGCCGGACCGGAGACGGTGTAAGTGCGGAACTGACGGTCGATCTCCTCGTCCGGCACCTCGACGTTGAAGACCGAGGTGTCCTGATAGAGATAGCGATAGAGGAGCGTGGTACGGGAATCGACCGACTGACCCACCTGGGCAACCCCGCCCTTCCGGTTGTAGTCGAAGGTCTTGCGGTCCTCCTCCTCCCAGAAGGCGGTGAGGAAGGAATCGAGGTGACGCCCGAGCAGCCACGGCTCACGGAGGTTGAGCAGGAATCGACTGCCGCGAAAGCTGCCGCGTACGAAGACCGACGCCGTCCGTCCCAGCCCACTCAGGTTCCGACGCGTGAGCTCGACGCTGCCGCGCAGGAGATCCTGCTCCGAGTAGCCGACTCCCCACGCCACCGTGGTCCGGAGCGCCTCCTCAACCGTCACCACCACGTCACGCCGGCGTTTGCGGTCGGGATCGAGCTCGCTGATGGTCACCCTCTCGAAGATGCCCAGGCTCAGGAGGCGCCGCTGGCTCTCGAGGACCCGCTCGAAGGAGAAGGGCTCGCCGGGACGGAGAACGATCTCGCGGGCGACGGTCGCCTCCCGGGTGTGATGGAGTCCGGCCAGCACGACGTTCTCGACGAGCGTGCGCGCCCCCGGGTCGACGGCGAAACGAACGCTGACCGCCGTTCGGTCCGCGGACAGCTCGATGGAGGGCTCGAGCCGTGCCTCGAGGTAGCCGGCCCGGCGCCAGGCGGATAGCAGGACCTCACGGCTCGCGGCCACGTCCTGCACCCGGTAGGGGAGGCCCACGCGAACGGCCAGCTCCTGGGATCCCTCCTCGTCCCCGGACGGGGGGAGGGGAGGACCGTCCACCTCGACCGCGACGACGAGGGCCTCGGGACCGGGGCGGGCCAGGAACACCACCGGCTGCGAGCCGCCCTCCTCCGGCGCATCCACCTCGACCGACGCCTCGAAGTGCCCCTGGTCCTGAAGCCGGCGCGTCAGCAGGCTCTGGTCGGCGGTGAGCGCTGCCTCCTCGATGGGCTTGCCCGGACGCGTCGAGAGATCCTCGAGCAGCTCCGCGTCTGCACCCCGGATCTCCACCGATGCCGCCACCGCCCGGGGACCCGGCACCGCCTCGAAGACGACGACGCTCTCCCCATCGGGGCGGGGCTCGACCGACGCGCGTACCCGGGCCTCGCGATGCCCGAGGCGGCGCAGGTGGGACTCGATGCGCTCGGCTCCGGCCTCGAGGTCGTCCCGGTCGGTGCCACCCTCCCGCAGCAGGTCCTGCACGTCTCCGCGCAGGCCACCGGGGATCGTGGCACCCCGGATCTCCACGTGCATCCGCGGTCCGGGCGTGACCTCGAAGACGAGGATCATCCGCGCGGCCGCGGGGACGTACTTTTCCCAGACCTCGGCGGTGGCTTGCCAGTAGCCGGCGCGGGCGAGTCGGCGGCGCATGGCCTCCGCCGCCTCGTCCGCCTCCTCTCGCCGGTAGACGCCGCCCTGCTTCGGGCGGACGAGATCGTCCAGGGAGGGGCCGGCCAGGCCCTCCACCCCCGAGATCGAGACCGAGCCCACGCGGGCGCGCGGCCCGGCTCGGATCCGGAACACCGCATCCGCTCCGCCCGGAACCCGGACCGCCTCGGGGGACTCCACGAAGGCCTCGAGGTAGCCGCGAGCGGCGAGGGCGAGGGCCACGTCCCGGCCCGCGCGATCCAATCGTCTCGCCCACAGCGGCTCGCCCTCGCGCAGGCGGGTGATCTTGCGCACGGCCCCCGGTGACAGCGCCTGGTCGCCCTCCACCCGCACGGCCACGAGGAGGGGTGCCGGGATGGGACGGATGGCGACGGTGACCTCGTCCTCGCCGCCCTTGCGCTCGATCCGCACACGGACATCCTCGAACTCCCCGGTCGCGTACATCAGCTCGATCGTGCGGCGCACCGCCTCGGGATCGAGGGGACTGCCGGGCACCAGGCTCACGAACCGTTCGAGCCGGTCGGGATCCTCGACCTCGATGCGCACCGCCTGCACGGACTCCCGCGCCGCGGCCGGGGCGAGCGTGGCGACCGGGCCCGAGACGGCAGCGAGCAACATGGCGGCGAGCATCAGTAGGACTGGCGAATCCTCAGATCGAACCCCCACCCCTTCTCGACGCCGGTCTTGGCCGTCCCGGGATCGGTGCGCGTCAGGCGGAGCGAGAGACGATCGGAGAGGTTGTACTCGACGGCGAGGATACGTTCCTCCGTGCCCCGAAGGTCCTGGGAGTAGAGGACGTTCAGATCCGGAGTGAGCCGCTTGCCCACCGTCACGCGAGCGGTGGGGGTGGAGCCCGCACCGCGCAGGAGCGAGGGGTCGATCGAGAATCGGTTCAGTCCAAAGAGGCGCTCGGCTTCCCGCTCGAGGCCGACGGATTCGGAGAGCCGGCCGGCCGCGAGGGTGGCCGCGCCCGCCGCCGCGAGCTGGGCCTGGTTCGCCCGGGCCTGGGTCTGGGTGAGGCTGGCGACCTCGCTCTCGTCCTGGCCGGCCAGCAGCGCCAGGATCTGGAGCGAGCTGAGGGGCGGGTCCGAGGTGAGGGTCGGCGTGACCCGCTCGAGCGTTCCGCTGACATGGAGGGTCACCCGGTAGGAGCGAATCAGGGTCTCCCCCTCGATGTCGAACAGTGGCTCCAGCCGGCGAGGATTGACGAAATCGAGGCTTCCACGCCGGATCACGTAGGTCCGCCCCTGGAAGTAGACCTGGCCGCTCTCGATCTCGGCCCGCCCGGTGACCACCGGGGCCCGGGTGGTCCCCCGCAGGGTGAGGTCGGCCCGCGCGGTGAGGCTGGCGAGATTGTTGTCGATGCGGACCGTGCCCGGGGCTCGTATTTCGAGATCGAGGCGGGCCCCCTCCTCGAGCGACGCGGGAGCCGCAGGGGCGAAGTCACGACCCGCGCTCAGCAGCTCCGAAGCGACGTCGTAGCGGCGGCTGTAGAGCGCCTGCCGGACGTCGACCTTCCCGGTAATCCACTGCTGATCCGCGTCACCGAATAGTCGGAGATCGGTGTCGAGCAGGCTGCGGAGCCCTTCGGGGTAACGGAGAGACAGGCCCCGGCCGGAAGGTCGGATGTCGTACGAGGTCAGCCGGCCCCCGGAGTAGGCAGCCTGGCCTTCGATCCTCAGCGTTCCTCCCGCGAACGAGCCGGTCACGCCGTCGAGCTCCGCCACCGCCTCGGTGAACCGCACCGCGCCCTTCAGCTCCTCGACACCGTGAGGGAAGCCCCGCACGCGCAGGCCCGCGCCGTCGAGCTCCAGGGCGCCCACAAGCTGCGGCTGGGAGCGGGTGCCGGAAACGTCGACGGTCAGACGGGCTGCACCGGAGCCCCGAAGCCGGCGTGTCACCAGGGACAGTGCCCGCAGGTCGGCGCGGCCGCGCGCCGAGACCGCGAGGGGGCCCTCGCCGAGCAAGTCGACCCCACCGGTCACCACGAGATCCGTCCCCTCTCCGGCAAGATGGAAGTCGGCCAGCCGCAGCCGGCCCCCGTCGAGCTCGAGCCGGGGCAGGCCCTGCGACCGGATCGGATAGTCCGGGAGAAGCAGCTGCAGGTCGGTCACCGAGGCGTCGGCCTGGAGATCCGGGGGGTTCGCGAGGGGACCTGTGATGCGCATCTCACCCGAGGCGACGAGGCCGACGGCCGCGGGCAGGGTCGGCTTCAACGCACGGACGAAAGGGTCGAGGCTGGAGTCGCGGGCGCTCAGGCGCAGGTCGGCCTGGAAGGGAGAGGCGACGGCCACCGTGCCGGCGAGGTCGACGTCGACCCGTCCCGACCGACAGCGCCCGTCCACCGAGAGCCGGCCGTCACCGGTCCCGACCAGGGTGGCTTCGAGAGCCCCGATTCCCTCGTCCCCGAGGAAGAGGCGAGGCGACGTGAAGTGCGCGCGCAGGCGGGGGCGCGTGAGCGTCCCCTCCAGCACCAGGCGGCCGGAGACCCGCCCCGCGAAAGGGACGTCGGGCGCCGGGCCAGGCAGCACGGCGCCAAGATCGACGTCTCGCACCTCGGCCAATCCGTCGTAGATGCCATCGTCGCTCAGCCCACCGATGAACGTCGTGGTACCCCCCCCCACCGTCAGCGACCCCGAGGTCACCTCGGCCCGGCGATCCCCCCATCGCGCTTCGACAATCGCCTGGTCGTAGGGAACGCCGAAGTACCGTCCGCCCTGCACCGTGATCCTGGCCTCGCCCTCCGGGTCGCTGCGACGACCGCGAGCGTGGGCCTCCCCACTCACCTCTCCGCTGAGATCCACCTCCCACTCCATGAACGAGACCACGTCCGCGGCCGGCCAGCGGGAAAGGCGGATCTCACCCTCGACGACGTCCCGCACTCCGTACCAGCCTATCTCCGAGCGCCCGGCCCACCGCAGCTCGCCGTCGTCCTTGCGTAGCACGAGAGGGCGCGAGTCCACCGCCTCCGCCCCGGTGTCGAACGTCCCCACCCAGTCCGCCTGTCCCCAGTCGATGTCGGAGTAGCGGATGTCCCGGCCCGTGAAGCGGCCCTGGAAGACCGGCAGCGAGGTCGTTCCGATCCACTTTCCGCGGAAGGTCCCCGAGCCCATGAAGCCGGTGCGGTGAGCCTCGGCGTTGCCGAGGGCCTGCCGGACCCGGGTGAACAGGTCGTCGGTGGCCACCAGGTCCGATGTCTCGCCGTCGATCGAGAGGTCGGCCCCATCGTCGAGCTCGACCCGCCCCGAGACCCGCGCGCGCATCTCGGGGGTGCGGAGATCGGCTCCCTCGTAGGTCTGCACCCCTTCCTCCGCGCTCCACTCGACGAGCCCGGACAGCGGGGTGAGGCTCTCGGCCCGCGCGGTCAGGTCCACGTCGACGCGCCCGCTCACGAGCCGCGGCCGTCCCTTGGGCCAACGGACGTCGAACTCCCCGCTGGCCGCGGCCCCGACGCCCATCTCGCCCCACCCGAAGAGCATCCTCAGGATGCCCACACCATCGGCCTCCGCCAACGATCCGCGAATGTGAACCGGATCGCCGGTCCGGGTCGGCGGCACATCGACGGCCAGGAAGGCCGAGCCCCCGAGGGCCTCCACGTCGAGGTCGCGCATCAACAGCCCCGAGGTGCCGTCGTACGAGAGCCAGGTGGCGAAGCGCGGCACGGGAATGCCTCGGAAGGTGCCGTCGGTGCCCCGCGCCCGGCCCTCGATGCGCAGCCGGGAGCCGTCCACGGAGAGCAACCCGTTCCACCTCGCTCTCCCCGCCAGACCCAGGCCGGAGCGGAAGAGGTGGCGCTCGAGCAGGGCGAGATCCACCGGGCCCTCGAGGGTGAACTGGCCCTGGGGCCGGCCGGACAGCCTCAGCCGACCGCGGTAGGCCACATTGGTCCCCTCCCCGACGATCCGGGCACCGAGGACCGTGAGGAGACCCTGGTGGATGACGAGATCGATCTGGGTTCCCACCGGCAGCTCCGGGGCATCGCCGAAACGGAGTGCGCCCGGGCCAAAGGAGACGTGGCCGACGACTCCTCCCTCGGGACGGCCGGCCAGCCGGCCCGTGAACCTCGGGAGGTCGAGGTCGAGAGGCACCCGATCGTGGTTGAGGATGAACTCACCGCCGACGAGCACCAGCCGCTCGATGCTCACCCGGAGACCATGACCGCCGCCCCCTCCGCGACCGCCGCCCAGCTTCGGGATGTCGTCTCCCCCGGGGCCGTCGGGCGGGTCCCGATAGGCGTTGATCCGCAGCCTCGGGCCCTCGATCCTCAACCGGGAGAAGACGAGCCGGTTGCCCCTGAGGGGAGCGAGGCTGGGGCGGATACGGGCGCTGGGCACCTCGAGAAACGGTGGCGCGTCCGGGCTCGCCCCGTCCACCCGCAGCCCCAGAATCTCTATCTCGGCGGGAAACGAGCGAAAGCGCAACTCCGCGACTCGGACGGTCCGGTGAAAGTAGCCAGCGAGCGCGTGCTCGACCACTCGGGCCCCCCACTGGGGCGCCCGCCACAGCGCGTAGAGCGCGGTGGCAACGACGACGAGGAAGAAGAAGAAGAGCTTCCGTCGACCCGACACAGGATCTCCTTCAGTCGACGACGACCAGAAGCGCGCCGGCCTCCACCGCTTGTCCTTCGCGCACCGCGACCTCGTGAACGCGCCCCTTCCGGGGAGCCTTGAGCTCGTTCTCCATCTTCATGGCCTCGATGACCACGAGACCCTCCCCCGGTTTCACCTCCCGCCCCTCCTCGGCGAGCACCCGCACCACCCGCCCCGGCATGGGGGCGGTGAGGCGCGCGGGGCCGTGAGCCCGACGGGCAGGCCGGGCGCCGTCGCGTGCCCCCTCGGCCAGGGACACGGTGACGGTGTCGTCGGGGAGGTGGACCCGGTAGCCGTCGGGGCGCTTCTCGAGTCCAACCTCGTAGCTGAATCCGCCCACGATCAGGCTCATGAAGCGCTCCCCGGCCTCGGCGAGATCGACCCCGAGGCGAGTGCCGTCGAGGGTCACGGCATAGCCGTCGTCGTCGTGCCTCACCTCTACCCGGACCGTCCGTCCGTCCACGGTCGCGTCGAGCCGCATCGGCTATCCCCTCCGCCCGTGGGCCTCGCGAAGGCCCGCCTCTCGCCAGGGGGAGCGGGCCGCGTCGTTCGACGCCGAACGGAGCTGCGCCGCCCGGCGCTCGCGCAGGGCCTGAATCGCGGCCGCGGCCACCGCCACGTCGACGCCCTCGCGCCCCCCGCCAGCCCTCTCCTCCTCCGCCTGCAGGGTCTCGACGAAGGAGGTGTCGATGTCGCCGGCCTCGAACGCGGGATGCCGGAGCGCGCGGGCGAAGAAGGGTAGCGTGGTGCGGATCCCCAGGACCTGGTACTCGGAGAGCGCTCGACGCATGCGCTGGATCGCCTCCGGCCGGCTTCCTGCCCACACGATCAGCTTGGAGATGAGTGGATCGTAGTGGACGGGCACGTCCCAGCCCTCGTAGACCCCTGAGTCGTCGCGGACCCCGGGGCCGGCGGGCACACGCAGGGCCAGGATGCGCCCGGGGCTCGGCAGGAAGCCGGCCTCGGGATCCTCGGCGTAGACGCGACACTCGATGGCGTGCCCCCGCTGCTCGATGTCTCCCTGGTCGAGAGGAAGCGCTTCGCCCTGGGCGATCCGGATCTGCATCTTCACGATGTCGATCCCCGTGACCTCCTCCGTCACCGGGTGCTCGACCTGCAGCCGGGTATTCATCTCGAGGAAGTACGGGTTCCGGTCGGCGTCGACCAGGAACTCCAGGGTCCCGGCGCCGACATACCCGACTCGCTCGGCCAGCGCCACCGCGAGGTTGCCCATGCGGGCCCGGAGGCCGGGGGTCACGAGCGGCGACGGGCTCTCCTCGATGACCTTCTGGTGTCGCCGCTGGATCGAGCACTCCCGCTCGAACAGGTGCACGGTGGTTCCGTGGGCGTCGGCGAGGAGCTGGATCTCGATGTGGCGGGGACGGAGGATGGCTTTCTCGAGGTAGACGCGGTCGTCTCCGAAGGCACCCCGGGCTTCGGAGCGCGCCCGGGCCACCGCCGACGGCAGCTCGCCCGCGGACCCCACGAGGCGCAGCCCCTTGCCACCGCCTCCCGCCGCCGCCTTGAGCATGACGGGAAAGCCGATCCGAGCGGCCTCCCGGGCGATCGTCTCTTCGTCGGCGAGGGGCTCGAGGGTCCCCGGCACGACGGGCACGCCCGCCGCCACCGCCTCCCGGCGGGCCGCGGTCTTCTCGCCCATGAGAGCGATGGTTTCGGCCCGTGGCCCGATGAAGACGAGGCCCTTCTCCTCGCACGCCCGGGCGAACGCGGCGTTCTCGGCGAGAAACCCATAGCCGGGGTGGACGGCCTCGGCGCCGGCGCTCTCGGCGGCTTCCAGCACCCGCTCGATGCTCAGGTAGGACTCGCGAGACGGAGCGGGGCCGATGGACCGGGCCTCGTCGGCGAGGCGAACGTGGAGCGCGGAGCGGTCGGCCTCGGAGTAGACCGCCACCGTGCGGATTCCCATCTCGCGGCACGCACGGATCACGCGCACGGCGATCTCGCCGCGGTTGGCGACCAGGACCTTGCCGAAAGTGCGTCCGCCGCTTTTCACCTCGGCCCCGCGCTCCTTCTTTCCCCTCACAGGGGGATGCTTCCGTGCTTCTTCGGGGGAGAGCGGCTGCGCTTGGTCCGCGCCATCTCGAGGGCGGCCACGATCCGGGCCCGGGTGTGCCGCGGCTCGATGACGGCGTCGACGAAACCCCGGTCGGTCGCCACGTAGGGGTTCGCGAACTTCTCCCGAAACTCCTCGACCTTTCGGGCCCGCAGGGCGTCGGGATCCTCCGCCGCCTGCAGGTCTCGACGGTAGAGGACGCCGACCGCAGCCTCCGGGCCCATGACCGCGATCTCGGCGGTGGGCCACGCGTAGTTCACGTCGGTGCGGAGGTGCTTGCTGGACATCACGCAGTAGGCCCCGCCGTAGGCCTTGCGGGTGATCACCGTCACCTTGGGAACCGTGGCCTCGGCGTAGGCGTAGAGGAGCTTGGCCCCGTGGCGGATGATCCCCCCGTACTCCTGGCCAGTGCCGGGCAGGAACCCGGGCACGTCCTCGAACGTCACCAGGGGGATGTTGAAGGCGTCGCAGAACCGGACGAACCGTGCCCCCTTGACCGAAGCATCGATGTCGAGGCAGCCGGCGAGGTGGGCGGGCTGGTTGGCTACCAGACCGACGCTGCGGCCCCCGAAGCGGGCGAAGCCCACCACGATGTTCGGGGCGAAGAGCTCGTGGACCTCGAGGAACCGTCCCTCGTCCACCACCGCCTCGATCAGAAGCTTCATGTCGTAGGGCTTCATGGGGTCGGACGGCACCAGCTCCTCGAGCGCCACCTCTTCCCGGTCGAGGGGATCCTCGGTGGGACGGCGTGGGGCCTCCTCCAGGTTGTTGGAGGGCAGATAGGCGAGCAGCTCGCGAATGAGGGCGAGGCAGGCCCGGTCGTCGTCCACCGCGAAATGAGCGACCCCCGACCGGGCGCTGTGGGTCATGGCCCCGCCCAGCTCCTCTTTCGTCACCTCCTCATGGGTGACGGTGCGGATGACGTCGGGACCGGTGACGAACATGCACGAGGTGTCCTTCACCATCACGTTGAAATCGGTGATCGCGGGGCTGTACACCGCCCCACCGGCGCACGCCCCCATGATGGCCGAGATCTGGGGAACCACCCCCGAGGCCAGGGTGTTGCGGAGGAAGATGTCGGCGTAGCCGGCGAGCGAGGCGACTCCCTCCTGGATGCGGGCTCCGCCGGAGTCGTTCAGGCCGATGACCGGAGCGCCCATCTCCACGGCGAGATCCATGATCTTGCAGATCTTCCGGGCGTTCGTCTCGGAGAGGCTTCCTCCGAAGACGGTGAAGTCCTGGGCGAAGACGTAGACCAGCCGGCCCTCGACACGACCGTAGCCGGAGACCACCCCGTCCCCCGGGATCCTCTGATCGGCCATGCCGAAGTCGAGGCAGCGGTGCTCGACCAGCTGGTCGAGCTCCTCGAAGCTGCCCTCGTCGAGGAGGAGCTCGACACGCTCACGGGCGGTGAGCTTGCCCTCCCGGTGCTGACGCTCACGACGCTCCGGACCGCCTCCCTCCTCCGCCCGGCGGACCTTGTCTCGGAGGGTCTCGAGGGACATGGGGCGCCTAGCTCGGGAGGCCACAGGCCCCGCCGCCACAGGGGCCTTCGCCGCCTCCGCTCCTCATCGCGCCGCAGGTCCCCGCCTCGCAGGGGCCAGCCCCACAGCCTTCGAAGGACGGGGCGGGGGAGCCGACGGCGAAGACCGAGAGCTGCTTCTCCACTGCCTCGCTGGCGCACGCGGGACAGGCCACCTCGTCACCGAAGCGTCGGACCAGCTTCTCGAAGCGTGTGCGGCACGCGGTGCAGACGTACTCGTAGAGAGGCATGATCGCCGCTAGGCCCTGGCCGCCATCTGGGCCTTCACCTTCTCCCAGTCGTCGAGGAATCGCTTGAGGCCAATGTCGGTGAGCGGGTGCTTGAGGAGCTTCTGGAAGACGCTCATGGGCATGGTGACGATGTCGGCCCCCATCCGCGCCGCCTCCACCACGTGGAGTGGATGGCGGAGGCTGGCAGCCAGGACCTCGCAGTCGAAGTCGTAGTGGTCGAAGATCTGGATGATGTCGGCAACCAGCTCCATGCCCTGCGTCGCCACGTCGTCGAGCCGCCCGACGAAGGGCGAGACGTAGCGGGCTCCGGCCTTGGCCGCGAGCAGGGCCTGGGTCGGGCTGAAGATCAGCGTCATGTTGACTCGCTTGCCTTCGCCGGCCAGCACCCTGGTGGCCTTGAGGCCCTCCTCGATGCAGGGGATCTTGACCACGACGTTCTCGTGCAACGAGGCGAGGTGCCTCCCCTCCCCGATCATGCCCTCGGCGTCGGTGGCCACCACCTCGCCCGAGATGGGGCCGTTCACGGTCTTGCAGATCTCGACGAGAATGGCCTCGGGGTCGCCGGTCTCCCTGGCAAGCAGGCTCGGGTTGGTGGTGACGCCGTCCACCACCCCCAGGCTCGCCGCTTCTCGGATCTCGTCCAGGTTCGCTGTGTCGAGAAAGATCTTCATGCGGTCTCCCTAGCCCTCCGTGACGGGGTCGGCGTGCGTGCCCACACCCTCCACCTCGACCACCGTCACGTCCCCGGGCTGAATGGGGCAACTCCGGACGGGGTCCCTGTTGAGATGATATCTCCCGGCGGCGGCGTCATCACTCGGGAGGCGTACCAGACCAGGTGGGGCACCGAGAGAGAAGGCCAGCAGCTGGGTGGAGCCCTCCTGCCGAAGGCGCGCCCACGCGACCGTGCTCCCAGCGCGCACCCGGAAGCAGCGCTTGGGGCTCACTCGGGCCTCCCCTCCGCCGTCCCCGACGGTGGGCCCTCGTTGCCGGCCCGGTCGAGGGCGGTGATTTGGTAGCGGTACAGCACCCCGCCCTCGACGGACGAGTCGTGCCAGGCCGTTTCTGTGGCTTCCACGTCGGCCACCGCCTCCGCTGCTCCCTCCCCGGTCGCGCGGTAGATGCGGTACCCGCCGAGATCCACGGCGGGGGAAGGGCTCCAGACGACATCCAGGCCCCCGTCCCGGGGCACGACCGCGAGCCCGGTCGGGGGGGAGGGCGGGGTGATGTCGCGCACGGCCAGGCAGACCTCGTTCGAGGGGGCGCTCTCGATGAGGGGATCGACGGAGCCGGCCGCGCGCACCACGTAGCACGCGGTGGCACCGACCTGGGCATGCCGGTCCAGAAGCTCTCGCGCCTCCTGTGGCTCTCGGTCGAGGGGAACCCCGTAGGTTCCGGACTGCCGGCGCCGGTAGATCAGGAACCCGTGGGTGCGCAGGAGCTCCTCCGGCGCCTGGTCCTCGTCCAGTGTGCCGCCGCCCTCCCCCGCCCGTCCCGGAGTCTCGGGCGCCGAGGCGCCGCCGGCCTCCGGCTCGTCCTCCCCCTCCCGGGGCTCCCCGGCGGGAGCCTTCTCCGGCGTCGGCGGCTCCCGAGAGAAGAAGTCACTGAACGGGAGCGGCGCTCCCCCCGCGGGCCCGAGGTCGGGCGCCTCCACCGGTTCCGGCAGCGGGCCCTGCCAGCTCAGGCTCACCCCGTCGCCGAGAAGCCGGGCGGTGAGATCGAGGGGTGGGATCAGGGGAGCCTGCGCCTCGAGCGCGAGGATCAGGGTCCGCTGGCCCTGGCTGCCGCCGACTTCGGCCCGGGAGGCCGCGCGCACCAGGGTGCCGGGCACGGGCAGGGGGAGCTTCTCGACGACGCGCTCGCCCGGCATCGCCTGGACGGTGCGGCGGTTCCCCTCCTTCTCGAGGTCGATCTGTCCCTCTCCCCAGAAGAGGTCGATGTCGACGCTCTCGAACGCCACCCCGTCCACCGAGGCCCGGGGCGCAGTGCAGGACACCTCGAGCGCGTCCCCGCGCTGCGCGAGCCGGAAGTCCACGAGCATCGGGGGAGTCCGCCTGAGGGGGGCCACCGGAGGACCCTTGTGGCCGCAAGCGGGCGCGAGGGCCATGGCGAGGGTGAGCAGGGCCAGCGGGCGTGCTTTGGGCATCAGAGGATGAAGCGGGAGAGGTCCTGGTCCTTCACCACGGGGTCGAGGCGCCGGTGAACATAGGCGCTGTCGATCGTCACCTCGAACGGTGACGTCCCCCCCGCTTCAAAAGAGACCTCGTCGAGAACGGTCTCGAGTATCGTCGCCAGTCGGCGGGCCCCGATGTTCTCCGTCTGGTCGTTCACCTGCGCGGCCAGCCGCGCGATCTCGCGGATGGCGTCCTCGGTGAAGTGGAGGCCGACGCCCTCGGTCCCGAGAAGCTCGCGGTACTGCTTCACGAGAGCGGTCTGCGGCTCGGTCAGGATGCGTACCAGGTCCTCCTCGCCGAGGGCCTGGAGCTCCACCCGGATGGGGAAGCGGCCCTGCAGCTCGGGGATCATGTCGGTGGGCTTGCTCACGTGGAAGGCCCCGGCGGCGATGAACAGCACGTGATCGGTGCGCACCGGGCCGTACTTGGTGGACACCGTCGTGCCCTCGACGATGGGCAGGAGGTCACGCTGCACACCCTCGCGCGAGACGTCGGGGCCGTGGACGCTCTCGCGTCCCGCGATCTTGTCCATCTCGTCGAGGAAGACGATCCCCGACGACTCGGCCCGGGCCACCGCCTCGCGGGCCACCTGCTCCTGGTCCACGAGGCTGGCCGCCTCCTCCTGGCGCAGGACGTCGCGGGCCTCCGACACCGGGAGGGTGCGTTTCCGGGTGCGATTGCCGAAGAGACCGGGCAGGAGGTCGCGGAAGTTGACGTCCATCTCCTCCGTTCCTTGACTGCCCAGGATCTGGAAGGTGGGCATCGTCCGCTCGGGGACCTCCACCTCCACCGTCCGCGTCTCGAGCTGGCCGTCGCGGAGCTGCGCCCGGAGCTTCTCCCGGGTGGCGGCGAAGGAGTCGGGGCCGGCAGCCTCTGGCGGATCAGCTCCCGCTGGCGTTCGGGGTGGGGGCAGCAGCAGATCGAGAAGCCGTTCCTCGGCCCGGGTCTCCGCCTTCTCCTGGACCTCGGCCTGCTTCTCCCGGCGGACCATGTCCACGGCCGACGCCACGAGGTCCCGAACGATGGAGTCCACGTCGCGTCCGACGTAGCCCACCTCGGTGAACTTCGAAGCCTCCACCTTGATGAAGGGGCTCCCGGACAGCTGGGCGAGGCGACGGGCGATCTCGGTCTTGCCCACCCCGGTGGGCCCGATCATCAGGATGTTCTTCGGGGTGATGTCGGCGGCCACCTCGGGGGAGAGACGCTGGCGCCGGACGCGGTTGCGAAGCGCGATTGCCACCGCCCGCTTCGCCGCCGCCTGACCCACGACCCAGCGATCGAGCTCGATCACGATCTCGCGGGGCGAGAGCGCGTCGAGACGGCCTTCCACCAGGGGGGGGGCGGCTCCTCCGGACATGCCCTAGAGAGTCTCCACCTCGATCGCGTCGTTCGTGTAGACGCAGATCTCTCCCGCGACCCGCATGGCCTCACGAGCGATCTCGGTGGCGTCGAGGGCGGTGTGGCGGACGAGGGCACGGGCGGCGGCGAGGGCCATGGGGCCACCGCTGCCGACGGCGACGATGCCGTCGTCGGGGGTGATCACGTCCCCGGCCCCGGAGAGGAGGAAAGTCGCTTCCCGGTCCGCCACCACCAGGAAGGCCTCGAGTCGACGGAGACTGCGATCCGTGCGCCATTCCTTGGCCAGCTCCACCGCCGCCCGTTGCAGGTTGCCGCGATACTCCTCGAGCCGCGCTTCGAAGCGGTGGATCAGAGCCATGGCATCGGCGGTGGACCCGGCGAAGCCGGCGAGGACCTGGCCATTGTGCAGGCGTTGGATCTTCTTGGCCCGATGCTTCACCACCGTCTGGCCCAGGGTCACCTGCCCGTCGCCGGCGATGGCGCAGGTGCCCCCGTGGCGGACGGCGAGGATCGTGGTCCCGTGCATGGGGGTGTCAGGCTGCATGGAGGTGTCGCTGCGCATGGGGGTCCCGCTCACCAATGGAGCCGGATGGCTAGTATAGCCCGCCGCCGACCTGCCGCCGCGGTGAGAGAGACGTGCCCTCCCCCGGCGGCGGTGTCAGTACTCGATCACCTCGACGCGGCGGCGGAGCTCCTCCGGGGCTATGTCCCCCGCCGCCCGGGCCTCGAGGTCACGCTGGCGGGCACGGACGATGAGGGTGCGGGTGGGCCGCCGGTGGGCGGCGAAGAGGTCCCCGGAGACGAAATCGACGGCCACGGTGAGGAACTCGTCCCCCCTGAGTCCGACCGCCGCGCCGGACCCGGCATCGAGGGCATCGATCAGCACCGACCGCACATCCTCCACCACCCGGTCCGGGGAGCGCGCCTCCTCGGGCGCCTCCGCCTCGAACCAGAACTTCCACGGCGGCTCGGGCATCTCGGGCACGAGCACGGCGTCGGGAGGGGGCTCGGTCCCCGGGTTGTCCACGTGGACAGTCACGTCGTGGGCCTCCGGTGCGGGTGTGCCCGCCCCGACCTCGACGCGCACCCGCACGCCCTCGACGATGCGGTCCATGTCCTCCTCGGCGGCGCGGCGCTGGGCCTCGGCGGCGTGCTGCAGGATGATCACCCTCCGCTCCAGCTCTTCGAGGCGCTCCGGCTCCCAGTGGGGCCCCGCCCCGGGGTGAGCGACGTGCCGTTCGACCCGGATATCGGTTCGGGGGCGATCCTCCTTGCCCTGCACGACGAAGAGCGCGTCTCGCCCGGGCAGGGCCCGCGGGGTCAGGACGAGCACGACACCGTACCCGGGCAGCCGATAGCCATGGGAGGCGTTGGCTCGCCCGAGGAGGATTCCCGCGTGGGGCAGGCTCACCTGGCCCACCGCGTCTTCCAGACGGCGCTCGAGAGACTCCATCTCCGCGCGGCCCGACGCGGCCCACTCGTTCGGCGCCTCGGAGTTGCTCCCCGCCTGCGGCCCGGCGCCGACGGCCGGGACGAAGAGGAGCACGACCAGCAGGGCCCACGGCTTCGAGACGTTCATGGTGATCCCTCGAGGGACGCCGCCTCGAGAACGTATCCCATCAGCTCGTTCGTCCGCGCCAGCTGCTGGCCCTGGCGCCCGTCGAGATAGCTGAGCCCGGCGGCCACCCGGGCCAGATCCACCCGCCGCTGGACCGCCATGCGGGCCTCCCAGTCCGCGAAGGTCGTCTCCAGCCGCTCGCCCTGCGCCCGCTCGCTGCGACGGATCGTCTCCTCCAGCCGCGCGTCGACGCGCTCGAGGAGAGCGTCGGTGTCCGGATCGGAGGATCGTTCATCGAGGGCCGCCTCCAGCCGGGCGACCTCCTCGCGATAGTGCCGGTCGCGCTCGAGCGCGCGAGCCTCCTGGGCGACGAGATCCCGCCGCAACGAGGCGTCGCCGAGCAGCGCGATCGCGGACCCGATCCCGATGCCGAGCACCAGCGCTGCCGCCGCGCCGAGCCAGAGGGGCCAGCGGCGCGTTCGGATTCCGGAGAGAGACGGTCGCCGCTCGTCGATCGTCCACTCGCGCAGTCTTCCCCTGAGGCGCCCCAGAGCAGCCATCTCGTCACGGCAGGCCGCACACTCGGCGAGATGGGCCTCGACACGCGCGCGGGTCTCCCTGTCCGCCTCGCCGTAGAGAAGGTCCATCTTCTCGCCCGCGAGGTCTTCGTCCAGTGTCCGGTTGCACTCCATCGTCACACCTTCTTCGGTCCGTTCACCGTGCCGGCACCGGCACGGGCCGGGCATTCCGGATCCCTTCGTCTTCCAGCCGGAGGCGGAGCTGACCCAGCCCCCGGTAGAGCCGCGTCTTCACCGTCGAGACGGGCAGGTCGAGGGCCTGGGCGATCTCGAGGAACGTCAGACCCTGGTACTCCTTCAGAATCAGCACCTCGCGCTGCTCCTCGGGCAGCGCGCCGATGGCCCGGCGGACCGCCCGCCGGAGATCCAGCTGCTCGACTAGGTCGTGGGCGACGGGGCCCCGCCCCGCAATCACCGGCCCCGCCTCCTCGAGCGCATCGAGGCTCACGAGGGTCCTGCCCTTCCGCCGGCGGAGCCGGTCGCGGCACAGGTTGACCGCAATCTGGTAGAGCCACGACGAGAAGCGGGCCTCGCGCTTGAAGCCCGGGAGGGCACTGTAGGCCTTGAGGAAGGCCTCCTGGGCCGCGTCCCGCGCCTCCTCCTCCGAGCCCAGGAGCCGATAGGAGGCCCCGCGGATCTTGTCTTCCCATCGGGTCACCAGCAGGTCGAACGCGGACGACTCCCCGGCCTGGCACGCTTCGACCAGCTCCTCGTCGCTCCGACCCATTCGCACTGCCACCCATTGTGACGAATCCCACCGCAGAATGGCCTCATCCCCCGCGCCGGGACCCGTGCCCGGACTCTTGTAAACAACTGCATTGCAGCACGTTCCGCCCATTCACGACTCGAGTCCTCGGCTGTCGCTCCCGGGCGAAGACCTCGGCTCGGTGCGGCTGCGGTCGGCCACCCGGCTGCGGGCCCGCAAGCTTCGAAGTGAAGCAGGGTCCTCGCCGGGGCCCGGCCGCCGCAGCCTTGAACGTCCGGAGACACCCTTGGGACAGGGAGCGACAGCCAACCTCCGGGAGCTCGCCCACCGGAGCCGTTTCCCGAGACGAGAGGTTTGGAGGAAGCTCACCCTCCAGCTTCGGCAACTGCTCTCGGCCTCGCCTTCTCCGGGGCTCGCGGGCCATCGCCCGAGGGCGCCGTGGGCGGCTCGCGGGGACCCAGCGCAACCAGGCCGTCAGGCGCTGGCGCGGCGGGCCCCCGAGGACGCGAGCACGGCGCCTCGGCGTGTGGTCTCGGCGCCGCGCGCAGCGCCCGCAGGGGTGGCGCGCCAGCGCCAGCGAGCAGGAGCCCCCCGGCGCCAGTTCCCGCCCCCGGACTCAGGCAAGGCGCCCTGTCGGTCTGGGGAGCGAAGCCTCAGGCCCGGGGGTGGGTCTTCTTGTAGACCTCGAGGAGCTGGCGGGTGTCCACGTGGGTGTAGCGCTGGGTCGTGGAGAGGCTCGCGTGGCCGAGGAGCTCCTGGATGGCCCGGAGGTCCGCCCCCCGGGCGAGCAGGTGGGTGGCGAAGCTGTGCCGCAGGGTGTGGGGGCTGCAGCGGCGGGTCAGGGCCACCTGCTTGACGCGGCGGCTCACGAGAGCCCGCACGCTGCGGTCGGAGAGACGTCCCCCCCGCAGGTTGATGAAGACGCCGTCGGTCTTCGGCCGGAGCTCGGCGCGAGTGGCCAGCCACGACCGCAGCGCCGCCTGGGCACTCGTGCCGAAGAGCACGATCCGTTCCTTGCGACCCTTGCCCAGCACCCGGACCATCCTCGCGTCGAGGTCGATCTCTCCGACGTCGAGCCCCACCAGCTCGGCGCAGCGGATCCCGGTGGCATAGAGAAGCTCCAGGATCGCGCGGGCGCGTCGCGCCGCGGCGTCGTCGCCGGGCACGTCGAGGAGCGCCTCGACCTGGTCCTCCTCGAGAGGCGCGGGGATGCGCTTCTCCAGGCGCGGGGAGAGGAGCACGCGGGCGGGATTGCGCTCGAGGCGTCCCTCCCGGCACAGGTAGCGGAAGAACGTGCGCAGCCCCGCGAGCTTGCGGGCCGAGGATGTCTTCTTGAGCCCGCGCCGGTGCAGCTCGGCGAGGAAGCCCCGGATGAGCACGTGGTCCGCATCCTCGGGGCCAGGCGGCCGCCCCAGGGCACCCTCCAGGTAGTCGGTGAACTGCCGCAGGTCGTCGCCGTAGGCGCGGATGGTGTGGGGAGAGGCGTTGCGCTCACGCTCCAGGTGGCGGAGGAAGGCGGCGGTGGCGTCGCGCATCGCCCGCGTCTCAGCCCTCTCCGGCGGAGGCCGCGGACTCGGACGCGCCGTGGCCTTCGGCCCCGGCCCCCGCGCGGAAGGGCTCGAGGGTCTCGAGCGCCCGGTGGGCCAGGGCCAGCCGCCGGTGCCTCTTGTCGCGAACTCGGTGCGGAAGCGGGGGAAGCAGGCCAAAGGCGATGTTGGTGGGCTGGTAGCTCTTCGGGTCGCTTCCAGCGATGTAGCGGCCCAGCGCGCCCAGCGCCGTCTCCTGGGGCAGGGGGAGCGGGGCCTCGCCCCGGGCGCGCCGCGCGGCGCCGAGACCGGCCAGGAGCCCGGAGGCCGCGGACTCCACGTAGCCTTCCACCCCGGACATCTGCCCCGCGAAGAACAGACCCGGCCGCCGCCGTGTCTCGAAGGTGGGCTCGAGGACCAGCGGCGCATTGACGTACGTGTTGCGGTGGATCATCCCGTAGCGCACGAAGGCGGCGTCTTCCAGCCCCGGAATCATGCGGAGGACCCGCTTCTGCTCGCCCCACTTGAGGTGGGTCTGGAAGCCGACGAGGGAGTAGTGGCTGGCCGCGAGGTTGTCCTGACGCAGCTGCACCACCGCGTGGGGGCGTCGGCCGGTGTGCGGGTCGGTGAGGCCCACCGGTTTCATCGGCCCGAAGCGGAGGGTCTCCTCGCCGCGGGAGGCGATGACCTCGATCGGGAGACACCCCTCGAAGTAGAGGCCCTTCTCGAAGTCGTGACCGGTCGTGCACTCGGCGGACACCAGGGCTTGGTGAAACGCCCGGTACTCCTCGTCGGTCATCGGGCAGTTGACGTAGTCGTCGCCACCCTTCCCGTAGCGCGAGGCCCGAAAGGCCCGGTCGAAATCGATGCTGTCCGCCTCCACCACCGGGCTCACCGCGTCGAAGAAGTAGAGGTGGGCCCGACCCACGAAAGCCGCAATGTCGGTGGCGAGGCGGTCCGAGGTGAGCGGGCCGGTGGCGACGATGGTCACCGGGTGGTCCGGGATCCGGGGGATCTCCTGCCGGTGGAGGCGCACCTGCGGCAGCGCCTCCATCATCCCGGTGATCCGTCGAGCGAACAACCCGCGGTCGACGGCGAGGGCGCTGCCCGCGGGGACCCGGACCTCCTCGGCAACCCGGAGGACCAGCGAGTCCATCCGCCGCATCTCCTCCTTCAGGAGCCCCGCGGCCTGGTCCAGGGCGTTGCCGCGGAGGCTGTTGGAGCAGACGAGCTCGGCCAGGTCCCCCGACTGGTGCACGGGGGTCGTGCGCACGGGGCGCATCTCGTGCAGATCTACGCCCACACCGCGACGGGCGAGCTGCCACGCTGCCTCGCTGCCGGCGAGCCCCCCTCCCACGACCGTCACCCGGGCTGTCATCGATGGATCAGTATAGCGAAGGGCCGGCGGCGGCGCCGGGGGGTGGAGACGACTCGGAGGGACGCCCGCGAGCGCGCTGGCTCGCGACGCGGACCGAGAGCCTAGCCCGGGCGCTTGTAGTGGCACTCCTCGTTGTTGCAGAAGACGACTCGCCCCTCCTTCTTCGTCTCCTTCTCGAGCAGGTACGGCCGGCCGCAATCGGGGCACGCTTCGGCCCGGGGCTTGTGATACGCGGTGAACTTGCACTCCGGGTATCGGGTGCACCCGTAGAACGAGCGTCCCCAGCGTCCCTTGCGCTCGACCACGTCGCCTTCGTTGCACTCGGGGCAGGTGAGCCCGATCTTCTTCGCTTCCTTCTTCTTGATGTACTTGCAGTTCGGGTAGTTGCTGCAGGCGATGAACGGACCGAACCGTCCCCGACGCCACATGAGGTCGTTCTGGCACTCCGGGCACTTCTCGTCGATGGGCTCGAGCTGCTCGATCTGCAGCTTGCCCCCATCGCCCCGCACCAGCCTTCGCGTCTCCTTACAGTCGGGGTAGCGGGAGCAGGCGAGGAATGGGCCGAAGCGTCCCTTCTTGAGGATCATCGGCTCGCCGTCCCTGGGACATGTGGCCGAGGCCACGTCCTCGTGCACCTCCGGGGTGTCGGTGCCCTCGCCGCCGGCGAGCTGACGCGTGTTCTTGCAGTCCGGGTAACCCGAGCAGGCCAGGAACTTCCCGTAGCGACCCCACTTGATGACCATCTGCGAGTTGCACTTGTCACAGACCTCGTCGGTGGCTTCCTCCAGGCGCTTGATGTCCTTCATCTCGGCCTGGGCCTTCTCGAGGTCCTTCTCGAACTTCTTCCAGAACAGGCTGAGGGTGTTCAGGAGGCTGTCGCGCCCCTCCTCGATCTCGTCGAGCTCGGCCTCCATCGCCGCCGTGTACTCGACGTTGATGATGTCGGCGAAATGTCCGGTCAGGAGGTCGGTCACCACGAACCCGAGCTCGGTGGGCCAGAGTCGGTTCTCGCGCTTCTCGACGTACTCGCGGCTCTCGATGGTGGAGATGATCGTGGCGTAGGTCGACGGACGACCGATGCCGTTCTCCTCGAGCTCCTTGACCAGGCTCGCCTCGCTGAAGCGGGGCGGCGGCTGGGTGAAGTGCTGGTCCGTGTCGAGCTTCTTGAGGGCGAGCGACTGGCCCTCCTCGAGGGGGGGCAGCTGGTCTCCGGTCTCCGGCTCGGTGTCGTCCTTCTGGAGGTGGGGCTCCTCGACCACGGGCTTCGTCTCGACCTTGTCCTCGCGGGTCTCCTCGTAGACCGCGAGGAAGCCCTTGAACTTCAGGGTCGAGCCCTTGGCCCTGAGCAGGTAGTGCGGACCACCCTCCGGGGGGCTGGCCCCGATGTCCACCACCGTTTCGTCGTAGACCGCGGGACGCATCTGGGAAGCCACGAACCGGTTCCAGATGAGGGTGTACAGCGCCAGCTGGTCCTTGGTGAGGAAGGACTTGATGGCCTCCGGGGTACGGGACATGTCGGTGGGGCGGATGGCTTCGTGGGCGTCCTGAGCCCCCTTCTTGGACCGGTAGAGGTTGGGCGTCTCCGGGACGTAGTCCGCCCCGAAGGTCGTCTCGATCCGATCCCGAACCGCAGCCAGGGCGTCGCCGGAGATGCGCGTCGAGTCCGTGCGCATGTAGGTGATCAGACCGGCACTGCCCTCCGGACCGAGCTCGATCCCCTCGTAGAGCTTCTGCGCCACCTGCATGGTCTTGCGGACCGGGAACCGGAGCTTGCGGAACGCGTCCTGCTGAAGCTTGGAGGTGATGAAGGGAGGGACCGGCCGACGCCGGCGCTCTCGGGCCTGGACCTTCTCCACCCGGAAGGCCGCCGCCTCGAGGTCCTTGCGGACGATGTCGGCTTCCTCCTGGCTGCCCACGTCGGCCCGTTTGCCGGCCTTCTTGAGGAGGTTCGCTCCGAAGATCGGGGGCTGCCCCGCGTCCAGGTGGGCCTGGACCGTCCAGTACTCCACCGGCTCGAAGGCCTTGATCTCGCGCTCGCGATCGCAGACCAGCTTCAGGGCCACCGATTGCACTCGGCCCGCGCTCAGCCCCCGGCGCACCTTCTCCCAGAGGATCGGGCTCACCTTGTACCCGACCAGGCGATCCAGGACCCGGCGGGCCTGCTGGGCGTCGACTTTCTTCTGATCGACGTCCTGGGGCTGCTCGAAGGCAGCCTGGATGGCCTTCTTGGTGATCTCGTTGAAGACCACCCGGCGGAACTTCGTCTTCGACTTCTTGGTGCGATCCCCGAGCGCCTCCGCGAGGTGCCAGCAGATCGCCTCGCCCTCTCGGTCGGGGTCGGCCGCCAGGTAGACCGCCTCGGCCGCCTTCGCGGCGCTCTTGAGCTCGTCGAGGGTCTTCTTCCGCGCGGGAAGGGTCTCGTAGTCGACGGCGAAGCCCTGCTCGACGTCGACACCCAGCTTCTTCTTGGGCAGGTCCCGGACGTGCCCCATCGAGGCCTTCACGGTGAATCCACGGCCCAGGTACTTGTTGATCGTCTTCGCCTTTGCCGGCGATTCGACGATGACCAGGTTCTTCGCCACAGTTTCCCTAGCTTCTCACGAACAGCGGCCCCGGCAGACGGCGCACGCGCGCGGCGAGCTCCAGCTCACCGAGGCGCGCCAGCAGATCCGGCAGCGCACGGCCGCATCTTCCGGCGATCTCCTCGACGCTCGACGGCGCGTCGCGCCGCATCGCCGCGAGGATCTCGTCCTCCGATCCTGTCTCCACTGCCGGACGGCTCTCGAGGCCCAACGTCTCCAGGACGTCCCCGGCGTGACGCACCACCGCCGCGCCGTCGCGGAGGAGTGCGTTGGTCCCCGCCGCGCCGGCCCAGGCGGGGTGGCCGGGGACGGCCATGACCTCCCGCCCTTCCTCCAGAGCCAGTCGGGCGGTGATCAGCGCCCCGCTCCGGCACCCTGCCTCGACCACGACGACGGCGCGACCCCAGCCGGCAATGACGCGGTTGCGCCGGGGAAAGTTCCCTTTCCATGGTCCGGTGTCCAGCGGGAGCTCGCTCACCACCGCCCCTCCGGCACCGGCAATCGCATCCGCCACCGAGGCGTTCTCTTCCGGGTAGACGCGCTCGAGGCCCGATCCCAGGACCGCCACCGTTCTCCCTCGGGCCTCCAGGGCACCACGGTGGGCGGCGGTGTCGATCCCCCGCGCCAGACCGGAGACCACGGTGAGGCCGGCCTCGGCGACCTCGCGACCGAGGGCCCGGGCGAAGGTCAGTCCCTGGGGGGTCGCGGCCCGGCAACCCACGAGGGCGACCGAGCGCTCGCCCTCGCCCCGAACCAGAGCGCCCCGGACGAACAGCACCGGCGGGGGGTCGTAGGTCCGGCCAAGCCACTCCGGGTAGTCTGGCTCGTCGGATCCCACGATGCGGAAGCCCCGGGCTCTGGCCCGTTTGTGCTCTGACTCGGCCCGCTGCCGGGCTTCGCCGCTCCTCAGGGCGCGCCGGGCGGCGGGGGGCAGGAGGTCGGCGTGCTCGTCGGGACGAGCAAGCACGTCGCCCAGCGGCCCCCGTGCGAGGAGTCCCTGCCGGCGACGGGGACCCAGTCCGGGCAGCAGGGTGAGAACGAGCCGGTCGAGAGTCGTGTTCTTCTCCATGGCGTTTCCCCGGGGAGAGCGCCTGATTCTAAGACCGGACTGGTGCCTGTCAAGGTCCACTTCCACCGATTCCCTGTCCGCGGAGGAGATCAGCTCCTGTCCCCAGGGGGGGTCAGTGCCACCGGCAAGACGGGCAGGGACGTGTTTTTGCAGGGATTTGACATTCCCTTCGGCCGGCGTGGCGTATGCATGGGCAATGGAGTTGCGCTGCCCACGGTTTCGGCTCTGTCCACACCGGCGCCGGCGGGGGCCGCGCTGGCACCTGCCTTGCTTTGCCTGGGAGCGACGGCTACCATCGAATGGAATCCCCTCGATGAGGAGGCAAACGGTGAAGCGGGCGTTAGTTCTACCCCTCCTGCTCCTTTTCCCCGGACTCTCTCCGGCGGCCGACAAGCACTCCACCCAGGAAGTGAAGTTCGGGATCGAGGTCGCGCAGCAGGGAATGTGGCGCGAGGCGCTGTTCCGCTTCGAGAAGGCCGTCGAGCTCGATCCGCACAACTCGTCTGCACTCAACAACCTGGCCGTAGCCCAGGAGCAGATGGGCGACTTCCAGGAAGCCCGCGAGAACTACGAGCGGGCGCTCGAGCTCAAGCCCGACGACTTGTACATTCAGCAGAACTACGACCTCTTCCGCGAGGCCGACGACAAGAGAAACCGCAAGAAGCGGAGGAGGAGTCGCTGACCATGCGGAGCGTCGCCGTATCGCTACTCGCCGCGCTGTCCGCCCTCGGCTGTGCCTCCTTCGTGGAGGTGCCGGTCGAGACCCCGCTCCAGTCCAAGCTGGACGTGAGTCGCTTCCGCCGGATCCTCATCGCCGGCTTCGTCACCGACCTCCAGGATGCGGACGTCGATCTCTCGAACGAGACCGCGAGGCTGCTCCAGAACCAGCTCCGCTCGAACACCCGGGTCCAGGTCATCGAGCCCGACCGGCCCCCGCTGCAGGACGCCCTCGACAACATTCTCGCCCGTCTCGACGAAGAGGGCAGCTACGCCAGCGAGGAGAAGGAGCAGTACGCCCTCGAGGCGGATCGTCTCCTCGAGGACCCGGAATTCTGGCGGAAGATGGGCGAGGAGTACCAGCAGCCCCTCATCGTCACCGGGAAGCTCGATTTCGAGGGGCAGAACCGGTCCGGCTTCCAGCCTGAAGAGCGGGTGATGCGGGACGCCAGCGGTAGCCCCCGCCTGGTGCGCGGCAATCGGTTCATGGAGCGAAAGGGCTTCACGCTCAGCGCGGACTTCTACTTCATCGACTCCAAGACGGGCGAGCTCATCCACAAGGAGCGCTTCACCGAGGAGGTGCTCTACGGAGAGCGGCAGCGGGTCTCGCCCCTGTCCTCCTACTTCGAGCTGATGGACCGGCTCCTGCCGAATTTCCTCGGGGTCATCACGCCCCAGAGAATCCGCGGAACACGCGTCCTTCTGCATTAGGGGATTCCCATGCGTTCCAAGCTCCGAACCCGGGCCGGGTGGCTTCGTCCCGCCGCGGTCCTCCTGGTCCTCGTCGCCCTCGCCGCCCCCCGGGAGGCGGCGGCCCAGTTCGTCCCGTACTACGGCAAGAACAAGGTCAAGTACGACAACTTCGCGTGGCGGATCTACAAGAGCCCGCACTTCGAGGTGTTTTACTACCCCGAGTTCGAGCAGCACCTGGGTCGGCTGACCTCGTACCTGGAGAGCTCGTACCTCAAGATCTCGACCGCGCTGAAGCACGAGATGCCCCAGCCCATCCCGGTCATCTTCTACAAGACGCACTCCGAGTTCGAGCAGACGAACCTGTTCCCCGCGTTCGTCCCGGAGGGGGTGGCGGCCTTCACCGAGCCGGTCAAGAACCGGATGGTCCTTCCCATCGACGAGCCGCCGGACCAGCTCCAGGGTCTCGTCACCCACGAGATGACCCACGCATTCGCGTTCGATCTCATCCCGCGGGGGATCGGCTTCGGAATCTCCCAGAGCCCCATCCCCCTGTGGGTGGACGAGGGCCTGGCCGACTACATGCGCGGGATCTGGGAGCCCCTCGACCTGATGATGGTCCGGGACGCAGCCCTCACCGACCAGGTACCACGGCTGTCGGAGGCGGAATTTCAGCCCCTCTCCGGGCGGCTCGTCTACAACCTGGGCCACGCCGCCTTCGAGTTCATCGAGACGCGCTACGGGAAGGAGGGCATCCGCCAGTTCCTCTACTCGATGCGCAAGGGGATCCTCGGCGGCTCCACCAAGGACCTGTTCAAGCAGGCGTTCCGCACGACCCCGGAGGAATTCGACAACGACTTCGACAAGTGGCTGAAGGAGCGCTTCAAGCCCTACCGGGACCTGCAGCGACCGAGCGACTTCGGACGCGACCTCTCACCGGACATCCGAAAGGGGCCGTTCACCCAGGCCTATTCGTTCACCCCCAGCCCCTCCGGTGAGATCGCGGCCGTCCTCACCGTCCACACGGGGGACGGCGACGGTGACGTCGTTCTCGTGTCGACGCAGGACGGTGACGTCGTCAAGAACCTGACCCCTGGCTACGCCTCGGCCTACGAGGGGCTCGCGATCAACAGCGAGTGGGTCGCCGGGCGCTCGCTGGCCTTCGACCCCTCCGGGGACAACGTGGCTTTCTTCGGTCGCACCGGCAAGGGTCGGAGCCTGTTTCTCGTCTCCGTCCTCGACCGGGAGATCAAGAGAAAGATCCCCATTCCCCTCGACCAGGCGCAGGGGCCGGCTCTGCTCCCCGATGGGCGTCACGCGGTCTTCTCCGCCCTCCGGGAGGGCGTAGCCGACATCTGGAAGCTGGACATGGAGACGGGCGAGGTCGAGAACCTCACCCGGGACGAGTACTACGACAACAACCCCCAGGTCTCCCCGGACGGCAAGCTGGTGGTTTACGAGCGCCACATCAGCGGCAACCGGAAGGTCTACGCCTTCCCCCTCGACGACCCATCGCGCAAGACCCAGCTCACCTTCGGCCCCTTCGACGACACCGCCCCCTACTTCTCCAGCGACGGGAAGCAGGTCTTCTACTCCTCCGACGAGGACAACGACATCTTCAACGTCCGGAGCCTCGACCTCGAGACCGGAGCCATCCAGCAGTACACCGACGTCTTCGGGGGAGCGATGGCCCCGGCGCCGATCCGGGGTCCGAAGGGAGACCGCCTCGCCTTCATCACCTACTTCAAGGGCGAGTACAAGCTCCACTCACAGGAGACGGAGGAGCCGGTCAAGGAGATCGATCAGGAGGTGCGCGCCGCATCCGAGGGGATCGTCGACTTCCAGCCCGACGTCACCCACGACGTGATCCCGGAGAACAAGCGCCGCAAGAGGCTGTTCGAGGGGTTGTACCTCGAGGGCCGCCCCCCCATCAACGTGGGGGTCACCTCCAGCGGCGACTTCTACGGCGGGACTGCCGTTGCCCTGACCGATGTGCTCGGGGATCAGCTGTTCACCGTCCAGGTCCTGTCGGTGCGCAGCTACCGCTCCTACGACCTGCGGTACACGAACCTTGCCCGGCGTCTGCACTACGGGGCCAACGTCTTCGACTACACGATGTTCTTCTACGCGGCGCCCTACGGCACCATCCCGGGAGGCTACAACTACTACTACGACATCACTCGCGATGCGGCCACCGCCACCCAGCGCATGACCGGGGCCCAGGTCTTCGCCGAGTACCCCCTCGACAAGTTCCGTCGCGTGGAGCTGGGGGCGGGGATCATGCGCACCAGCACGGGATACAACAACCCCCAGGTCGAGGAGCAGGTCTGCCGCAACGCGGTTCAGCTCGGGGTGCCGTGCTTCATCTACAACGGGTGGTCAGCCCCCGTCAGCGCCTACTTCGTCCAGGAGACGACCCGCTTCGCCCAGTTCGGGCCGCTCACCGGCAGCACCGTCCGCCTGGGGGTTCGCGTGGCCCCGGGGGTGGGAGGGCTGCTCGGGCGACAGACATACGACGCCGACCTGCGCAAGTACCTGCGCCTCGGCTCGACCTCGGCTCTATTCGCCTTCCGCGCCCGGGGGTTCTACTCCACCGGCGACAACCCGGACTATTTCTACTTCGGCGGGAACATGGAGATGCGGGGCTACCCCTACTACGGCTTCGCCGGCAACCAGGGCTTCCACGCCAACGCGGAGTTCCGGGTCCCCATCATCGACGTCGCCCTGACCCCCATCGGGCTGATCGGGCCCATCCGGGGCACTGGCTACATCGGGATCGGCGGGGCCCGGTTCAAGGGCGAGGACTACACCTTCTCCTCGAGCGAGCCGGGGTACTCCTACGTCAACGATCCGGTCTTCGGGGAACCGACCACCGGGTGGCGTCTGGTGGACGGGCGCGCGTCCTACGGCTTCGGGGTGCAGCTGTTCTTCCTCGGGTATCCGATGCACTTCGACTGGACGAAGTTCACCGACTTCGCCGCCACCAGCAACGGCTGGGACTTCAGCTTCTGGATCGGGTACGACTTCTGATCGCGCGGGGGCGAGTGCCCCCGCGCAGCCAATTCACGCATGCGCCTGGCTCCCACCGCCCTCCTCTTCGCCGTTCACCTGGCGCGCCGAAGTACACCCCGTCCCATTCCCCGCACCCCCGTACGCTGGGGTCAGGTCTGTTGAGTGGGGTGGAGCAGGGCGGGCGGGGCGCGAGGGAGTGTTCTCACGACCTGACCCCCTCGGGGCTCCCTACGGACGTCCCTCGTTCCCCAATCCTCCGCCACGCCGGTTTCTCGCACCCTGGCCACCGCGGCGGCGCGGACGTTCCCCGGGTCCGAGGTGTCCCGGCACGAGGCCTCCCCGCTGTTTGACGGGGGCGCCGGACGTGTATAGAATCTAGAGTTTCGTGGCTGGACCGCAAGGAGACTAGGACGTGTACGCGATCATCAGGACGGGTGGCAAGCAGTACCGGGTCGAGCCCGGAGACGTGGTGCGGTTCGAGACCCTCGACGGCGAGGTGGGCTCGACCGTCACCCTCGACGATGTTCTTCTCGTGGGCGAGGGCGACGAGATCCGGATCGGCGCCCCCCGGGTGGAGAACGCCGCCGTCGAGGGCACCGTCGTCGAGCACGGCCGCGATCGCAAGATCCGGGTGTTCAAGCACAAGCGGCGCAAGCACTACCGGCGGACCCGGGGGCACCGGCAGTCTTTTACAGCGGTGAAGATCGAGCGAGTCCAGGCCTGAGGCCGGGCTTCGGTTCCCCGGCCTCCGGACGAGCGGCTTTCGGCCCCCGGCCGGAGCCGCTCCCGTCGTTTGTGAAGTCGATTCGGAAGCGGGTGAGAGAGAGATGGCGCACAAGAAGGGTCAAGGGTCGAGCCGCAACGGCCGTGACAGCAACTCACAGCGGCTCGGCGTGAAGGCGTTCGGCGGCCAGAAGGTCCGGGGCGGGGCCATCATCCTCCGCCAGCACGGCACCCGCTGGAAGCCGGGCCGGAACGTGGGGCTGGGCAAGGACCACACGCTATTCGCCCTCGTGGACGGTTTCGTCCGCTTCGAGGACCACGGGTCGCGGGGACAGCTCGTGACCGTGCTGCCCGCCGCGGGCTAGAGACCGCCCCCGCCCGCGCGGTGCGGGCCGCCGCCGATGTTCGTCGACGAGGTCAAGGTCTTCGTCAAGGGTGGTGACGGCGGGGACGGCTGCGTCAGCTTCCGCCGCGAGCCGCACGTACCCCGCGGGGGTCCCGATGGCGGGACCGGGGGCAAGGGCGGAGACGTGGTGCTGAGGGCGGTCTCCCACCAGAACACCCTTCTCCCCCTCAGATTCCAGGCGGAGATCCGTGCCCAGCGGGGGCGTCATGGGGGACCGGGCAATCGCACCGGGCGCAGCGGGCAGGATCGCGAGGTCCCGGTGCCCCCCGGCACGTCGGCCCGCGACGAGACGACGGGTGAGGTCCTGGGCGAGGTTCTTCGGGAGGGCGATCGCCTGATCGTGGCCCGGGGAGGACGCGGGGGCCGGGGCAATCGGGCCTTTCTCTCCAACCGGAACCGGGCGCCCCGCGAGGCGGAGCCCGGGGGCGAGGGCGAGGAACGCTGGGTCCGCCTCGACCTGCGGCTCATCGCCGACGTCGGCCTCGTTGGCCTTCCCAACGCCGGGAAGTCGACCCTCCTGAGCCGCATCTCCGCCGCACGACCACGGGTGGGAGACTACCCGTTCACGACCCTCACTCCCGTCCTCGGGGTGGTCGAGGCGGGGGACGGCACGTTCGTGGCGGCCGACATCCCCGGCATCATCGAGGGCGCCCACGAAGGGGCGGGCCTGGGCCTCCGGTTCCTCCGGCACGTGGAGCGGACCCGGGTGCTCCTCCATGTGGTCGATGCCTCGGGGACGAGCGGGCGCGACCCCGCCCAGGATCTGCGCCTCGCGCGCGAGGAGGTCCGCAGCTGGGACGCCTCGATGCTGGAGCGACCGCAGCTGGTGGCCGCCTCCAAGCGGGACGTGGTGGGGGCGGAGGACCCCCTCCCGGCCCTGCGGGCGGAAGCTGAACGGCACGGCCTCGATGTCGTGCCGGTCTCCGCGGTGAGCGGGGAGGGTCTCACGACCATGAAGCACCGGCTCCTGCAGATGCTCGACGAGCGGCCGGCGCTGCTGCTGGAGGGTCTGGGGTGAGAGTGGGTCTCCTGGGCGGCACGTTCGATCCCATCCACCTGGGGCATCTCCGGGCGGCCGAGAGCGCTCGCGAGGGGCTGGACCTCGATCTGGTCGTCTTCCTCCCCTCGGGGGAGCCCCCGCACCGGACGGGGCCCCTCGCCTCCGCCCTCGATCGGTTCACCATGGCCTGCCTCGCCTCTGCGGGCCACCCACGCTTTGCCGTCTGGGAGACCGAGCTCAAGCGCCCGGGCCCGAGCTACACCGTCGACACGCTGGCGTCCCTGCACGCCGAGCGCCCCGACGACGAGCTCGTACTGGTGGTGGGCGGTGACACGTGGCCGGAGATGACGGAATGGCGGGAGCCCGAACGGCTCTTCTCCCTCGCGGAGGTGGCGGTGGTGACGCGCCCCGGGCAGCCCTCGCCAACCACAGCTCCGCCTTTCCCCGGCGCTCGCGTGACTCGGATCGATGGCCCTGCGCTTCCCATCTCCGCCACCGCGATCCGTGAGCACGTGCGCCGAGGCGAAAGCGTGCGCTACCTCGTCCCGGTACCGGTGGCGGAGTTCATTGCCCGGCGGGGGCTGTACGCATGAAGCTTCCGGCACACGTCGAGACCGCGGTTCGGGCGGCCCTCGCGAAGAAGGCCGAGGATCCGGTGGTCCTCGACCTGCGCCCGGCCACCGACTTCACCGACTTCTTCGTTCTGCTCTCCGGAACCAACCAGCGTCAGCTCGTGGCCATCGCCGACGCCGTTCGCGACGCGATGCGCGAGCAGGAGGGATGGCGACCCACCCACGTGGAAGGCTATCCACGCCAGGAGTGGATCCTTCTGGACTACGATCACTTCGTCGTCCATGTGTTCACTCCCTCGACGCGCGCCTTCTACGACCTCGAGCGGTTGTGGAACGGGGCCAACCGGTTGGAGGTCGAAGAATGAGCGTGGCCACGCGAGCGGCGATGCCGGGCGTCGTCGCGTCCTCCCGGGCCATGCATGAGCTGCTCCCTCTCGTCCTTCGCCTGGCCGAGACCCGCAGCCCGGTTCTCGTAGAGGGAGAGAGCGGGACCGGCAAGGACCTGGTGGCGCACTGGCTCCACTACGGGGGGCCTCGGGGCGAAGGGCCCTTCATCAAGGTGCACTGCCCCTCGATCCCGGGGGAGCTGCTGGAATCGGAGCTGTTCGGACACGAGCGTGGCGCCTTCACCGATGCCCGGCACGCCAAGGCCGGTAAGATCGAGATGGCGGCCGGGGGCACCGTCTACTTCGACCAGATCCAGGATCTGGCTCCCCCCATGCAGGCCAAGCTCCTGCGGGTCGTCGAGGAGCGGCGCTTCGAGAGGGTGGGCGGCACCCGGACGATCGACGTCGACGTGCGTTTCGTCGCCTCATCCAACGTCGACCTCGCCGAGGCAGTCCGCGGCGGGCGCTTTCGAGAGGATCTCTACCATCGCCTCAACGTGGTGCCGCTGCGTCTGCCGCCCCTCCGCAACCGCCGCGAGGACATTCTGCCGCTGGCCGAGAGCTTCCTGGCCCGCGAGAGGGAGCGAGGGACCTCCGAGGCCTCCGGCTTCGCTCCCGAGGCGGCGGAGTTGCTCAAGGGCTACCTCTGGCCGGGCAACGTGCGGGAGCTCCGGTCGGTCGTCGAGAGGGCAGCGATCCTGACCGCGAGAGGCGAGGTGACACCGACGGCGCTGCCCCCACAGGTGCTCGAGCAGCCGGCCACCCTGTGGGCCGGGCGGGACCGGCGGCCCACGCTCAAGGACGTCGAGCTCGCCTACATCCGCTACGTTCTCGACGCAGTCCAGGGAAACCAGACACGGGCAGCAGGAGTGCTGGGCATCTCGCGCAAGGCACTCTGGGAGAAGAGGCGGCGATACGGGATCAGCTAGGGGGAAAGGACGGCACATGGATCGAAAGAAGATGAAGCTGTTTCAGGAGAGGCTGCTCACGAAGAAGCAGGAGATCCTCGAAACCTTCACGAAGAACAAGAGCTACGGGATGGAGGCCGACGGGGAGCCGTCGCAGGACATCGCCGACAAGGCCGCGAACTCCTACACCAAGGAGTTCCTGTTCAGCCTGTCGAACTCCGAACGCAGGCTCCTGCAGCAGGTGGACGACGCGCTCTCCCGAATCGAGAGTCGTCGCTATGGCGTCTGCGCCTCGTGCGAGGACACCCTGAATCTCAAGCGTCTCCAGGCCGTGCCCTGGGCCACGCTGTGCATCAGCTGCCAGGAGAAGCAGGAGCTCGGACAACTCTGAGCCCCCGGTGCCAATGAGCTTCTCCGCCGCCGCTGCCACCGCTCGACGACTGGTCGAGCCGGTACTGACCGTCGTCTTCCCGTCGGCCTGCGCCTGCTGCGGCCGCCTGCTGGCCCAACCCACACGGGGCCCCCTCTGCCGCTCGTGCTGGCGAGCACTGCCACGGCACAGGGGCCCGGCCTGCCTGTGCGGGCTGCCCCGACCGCCGGGACGACCCACATGCGGTCGCTGCCGCCGCGGTCGTCAGCCTTTTGCGGCCGGAGTCAGCCTCGGACCCTACGAGGGTTCGCTCCGCGCGGTCATCCACGAGCTCAAGTACCGGGGCCGGCGGCGTGTGGCCGGTCGGCTGGCGGAAGCGCTGCTCGAGGACGAGCCCACCCGGAATCTCGTGGCCAGCAGCGACGTTCTCGTTCCGGTTCCGCTGCACCCACGCCGGCTGCGGGAGCGCGGTTTCAATCAGGCGGCGCTCATCGCCCGGGAGCTGGGGCGTCGCACGGGAAGGCCGTGTGGAGACCGGGCTCTGGTGCGCCGCAAGGACACCGCACCACAGGCTGGCCTCTCGGCGGCGGCGCGGCGGCGCAACGTGGACGCGGCCTTCGCGGTCCGGCGACGCGGCCTCGTCGCCGGCCACGTCGTGACCCTGGTCGACGACGTGTTCACCACCGGGGCCACCGCCTACGCCTGTGCACGAGCGCTCCGGGACGCCGGGGCCGACGAGGTGCGATTGCTCTCCGCGGCACGAGTCGTGTAGCCGACATGGGGGCGCGTTGCCAGGGGAGGATGTCGACATGAAGAGGACCGAACCGGCCTGCGGCCGGCTGCCTTGGCCCGGGCCACGAACTCCTGGTGGCAACCGTGTCCTCGGCCGGGGGACGATCGCGGCTCTCGCCGCCGTCTTGTTGGTGGGGGGAACGATCGGAGCCCGCCCCGCCGACGCCCAGCCCCCTGGCGGAGGGAGGAGCGGGCCGGACAGCGACCGCCTCGAGCTCCGGGAGCTGGCCCACCGCGTGGTGGTACGGGAGGCCATCGACGCTCTTCCGAAGCAGATCAAGAAGTTCTACGAGAACCACCGGGAGGAGATGCCCTCCCAGGCCCTCGAGCCCGTGTTCCCCGAGCGGGGGCCGGATCGGCGGTTTCTCGTGGATCAGCTGCTGCCCTTCCCCTTCGAGGGGCTACCCCGCTCGGAAGCGGCCCTCAAAGCGAAGTTCGGCGAGGAAGCGGAGAAGGTCGGCCGGCTTCCCTGGCTCGTCTACGAGTCGTACGACCGACTTCTCGAGGCCTACCGCGCGGGAGACAAGACCCGGATCCTCGGCGAGTCGGACTTCCTGGCCGGCCTCATAGTGGACCTGAACAGCCCGCTGAGCCTGACCCGGAACTTCGACGGGCAGGAAACGGGTCAGCACGGCCTGTGGCTGCGCCTCACCGAGAGGCTGCCCCAGGCGATGGGCAAGGATCTGAAGCTCGACGCCGACGCCGCCAACTTTCTGGACCATCCCCGGGAGTACGTCTTCTCCATCATGCTCGAGTCCTACGTCTGGGTCGACAACATCCTCTATCTCGACGCACTGGCCCGGCGTGGCAAGCAGGGATACGACGAGTTCTTCTTCGACGACTTCGCCCGCCGCGCGGGGCCCATCCTGCGAGAGCGGCTCTCCCACGCCGCCGAGGACGCCGGGAGCTACTGGTACACGGCCTGGACGGCTGCGGGACGCCCCGACCTCGAGTGATCCCGGCGCTGATTGACCCGCCGGGCGAGGAGCCTCTATGATCTTTGTTCCGGCGGCAGTCGCGGAAAACAACCGTGCCGCAGGAACGAGGCCTTTGCACGAGGGGAAGATCTCCCCTTCCGACGCGGAGCTCATCGAGCGATGCCTGCGGAAGGACAACGCGGCGTGGGAGATGGTGGTCGTGCGCTTCCGGCGCAGGGTCTTCCACATTGCCTACAAGTTCACAGGCAAGTTCGACGAGGCCGAGGACCTGACCCAGGAGATCTTCCTCAAGGTCTTCAAGAGCCTGGACAAGTTCAACCGTGACGCCGACTTCAGCACCTGGCTGTCCAGCGTCTCCCGCAACTACTGCATCGACCACTACCGGGCGAGCAAGCGCGAGAAGGAGGTGCTGGTCGAGGATGCCCTTGCCTTCGACCTCGCGCCCGCGTCGTACGGAAACCCCTATCGCGCCCTCGAGGACCAGGACCGTCGGAGCCTCATGCGGCGGGGGCTCGAACAGCTTCCCGAGAAGCTGCGGGAGGCGGTGATCCTCCGTGATCTCCAGGGGCTGACCTACCATGAGATGGCAACCCGGCTCTCCCTTCCCGAGGGCACGGTGAAGAGTCGGATCAACCGGGGACGGGAGGAGCTGGGCCGGCTCCTTCTCCGCGCACAGCAGCCGGGTCGGCACCCCCGGGGACGCGCAGGCGCCGGCCGACGGGAGGTGAGGTGATGGAACTCGCGTTCGACACGCGTGGCGACGTGACCGTCGTCCGCGTCAAGGAAGCCAAGCTGACGTATCCGGTCTTGTCGGCCTTCTTCTCCGAAGTCCAGCAGAGGGTCGAGGGCGGCGCCCGCAAGGTCGTGATCGACCTGCAGGGCGTGGGCTACCTCGACAGCGCGTCCATCGGCTGCCTCATGGACATCCACCGGCTGCTCCAGGAGAAGGGGGGGGCCCTGCGACTCTCCGGGCTCCAGCCGCGCGTGGAGACGATGATCTCCATGACCGGGGTCCACAAGATCGTCCCGTTGCACCGTGACGAGGACGAGGCCCTCACCGCCTTCGCGTCCCAGGAAGCAGGACAATGAGTCGGGCACGCTTGTCTACCGGCTACGAACTGTCCCTCGACGGCGACCTCCTCGGCGTGCTGGAGGCCCTCTACCGCGAGGTCACCCTCCGGCTCCAGCTCAAGGTGTCCTTCGAGGACATGATGCGCGAGATCGAAGGGCTCGTGGATCAGATGAGTGAAGAGGATCGAAGGCGGTATCTCATCGAGAGCCTCTTCCTCAACTCCGTGACGTATGAGAATGAGATGCTAGACGCCTACATGAGGCGCCTGACCGCCCCGAAGAAGAAGGGACGGAGACGCTCCGCCGGAGGCGCTCGATGAGGGGCCGCGGGGTCCTGCTCGCCGTCGCCCTGGTGTTGGCGACGACGGTGCTCGGCGAGGAAGCCCGGGGACCGCGCATCCGCGTCGAGCCGGAGAGCTTCGACTTCGGCAAGGTGCTCCCCGATCGGACGTTGCGCAAGGAGTTCCGCCTCCGCAACCTCGGGGACGAGGCGCTCGTCATCGAGCGCATCTCGAAGTCTTGCGGCTGCACTGCGGCAGCAACCGAGGTTTCGACTCTCGCCCCCGGGGAGTCGACTCCGCTGCGGGTCACGGTCGAGACCCGGACCGCCTCGGGCACCATCGAGCACGAGGTGCTGGTCCAATCGAACGACTCGAAGACGCCGACGCTGAAGATTCGTCTGCGCGCCACCGTCGTCACGAAGACGCGGTAGGCTACGCTTCCGCGGGCTGCAGCCGGGGCTCGGGCGCCCGAGCCACCGCTTCCAGCGTGGGGATGCCGGGACGAGGCACGAGCTCCCAGGCGGTGGGGATCGAGAGGAGCTTCTGGGCCACCTCGGCGTGCAGCGCGTGGCCGGCCCGGGTCGCCTCCAGGCGACCGACGAGCGGGTGGGCGAGAAGCGTGAGATCACCGACGGCGTCCAGGATCTTGTGCCGCACGAACTCGTCGGCGAATCGGAGCTTGTTGTTCAGGACACCGGTCTCACCAATGACCACCGCGTTCTCCAGGCTGCCGCCGAGGGCGAGCCCGCTCTTGCGCAGCATCTCGACGTCACGAAGGAAGCCGAACGTGCGGGCGGACGATATGGCGTCGGTGAAGGCTCGGGGGGTCACCCGCAAGGCGAAGGATTGATGGCGCAGGAGGGGATGGTCGAAGCCGATCGAGTAGGCTACCTCGAAGTGGTCGGCGGGGAGCAGGCGCACGCTCTTGGCTCCCCGCACCACTTCGACGGGCTCCAGGACCTTCACGTGGAGGCGGGGCACGGCCAGGGGGCGAAGACCCGCCTCGTGGAGCAGCATCACGAAGGGCGCGGCGCTTCCGTCGAGAACCGGGACCTCGGGTCCGTCAACCTCGACGAGGACGTCGTCGATGCCGAGGCCGCCGAGCGCAGCCAGGAGGTGCTCGATCGTACCGATGGAGACTCCGTCACGGGTCAGGGTCGTGGCGTGGTCCTGACCGCCCAGGTACTGCAGCGTCGCCGGGATCTCGACCCCCACGTCCGCCCGCAGGAAGCGGATCCCGTGCTCGGCAGGAGCGGGGCGAAGACGCAGGTGGACCGCACGGCCAGAATGAAGACCGATGCCTGTGCACGCCACTTCGCGTCTCAGCGTTCGTCTGTAGCCCATGCAGCTCCCAAGAAGCGACGACCGCCGGCGCTAAAGCAAGGGTGGTGCCAACCGGAGGGTGGCCTCAAGTCCCTCTCCTGCTTCAGTTTGGATCACGGGACGGGGGCGCGGGGCGTGGCCCCCGGACCACAGCTTTCGTCTCGTCCGTGGCTCCGGGACCACATCGGCTGCGGCCCTAACCCCGGCGGCGGCGGCCGAGGGCGGGACGGAGGTACCGGGCGGTGTGGCTGCGGCGCGAGCGGGCCACCGCCTCGGGCGTACCCGCCACAACCACCCGGCCCCCGCCGGCGCCGGCCTCGGGACCGAGGTCAATCACCCGGTCCGCGCACTTGATGACCTCCAGGTTGTGCTCGACCACCACCACGGTGTTGCCGGCGTCCACGAGGCGGCCCAGCACCTCGAGCAGCCGGCGCACGTCGTCGACGTGCAGCCCGGTCGTAGGCTCGTCCAGCAGGTAGAGGGTTCGGCCGGTCTCCCGTCGGCCCAGCTCGCGCGCCAGCTTCACGCGCTGCGCCTCGCCCCCGGAGAGCGTCGCGGCGCTCTGGCCCAAACGCAGGTAGCCCAGCCCCACCTCCTTCAGCGTGCCGAGAATTCGGGCGAGGCGGGGGTGGGCGGCGAGGGTCTCACGCGCCTCGTCCACGCTCATGTCGAGCACGTCGGCGATGCTCCGGTCGTGGTAGAGGATCTCGAGAGTCTCCCGGTTGTAGCGACGCCCCCGGCACGACTCGCATTGCACGAAGACGTCGGGCAGGAAGTGCATCTCCACACGGCGGACGCCATCACCCTGGCACGCCTCACATCGGCCCCCCTTCACGTTGAACGAGAACCGCCCCGGCCGGTATCCGCGAGCCCGGGCCTCGGGGACGAGGCTGAACATCTCTCGAATGAAGGCGAAGGCCCCGGTGTAGGTGGCGGGGTTCGAGCGGGGGGTACGGCCGATCGGGCTCTGGTCGATGGCCACGACCTTGTCGATGGCCTCGGCGCCCTCGATCGTGCGGTGCAGCCCCGGCTCGGCGCCCGCCCGGTAGAGCCGGCGGGCGAGAGCCCGGTGCAGCACCTCCTCGACCAGAGTGGACTTCCCGGCCCCGGAAACACCGGTCACCGCCGTGAGCACCCCGAGGGGAATGGTGACGTCGATGTCCCGCAGGTTCCGGGCCCGAGCGCCGAGGATGCGCATGGAACGGCTCGACTCCCGCCGCTTCGCGGGCACCGGGATCTCGAGCTCTCCCCGCAGGTAGCGGCCGGTGAGGCTTCCGTCCATGGAGTCGGGTGGGCCCGCGTACATGAGCCTTCCCCCACGCGCTCCCGCACCCTCGCCGAGGTCGACCACCCAGTCGGCGGCCCGGATGGTCTCTTCGTCGTGCTCGACCACCACCACCGTGTTGCCGGCGGTGCGGATGGAGCGCAGGGTCTCGATGAGCCGCGCGTTGTCGCGCTGGTGCAGTCCCACCGACGGCTCGTCGAGGACGTACAGGAGCCCCTGCATCCGCGCCCCGATCTGGGTGGCGAGACGCAGACGGTGCGCCTCACCGCCCGAGAGAGAGGTCGTGGCACGGTCCAGTGTCAGATACCCGAGACCGAGCGAGACGAGCACGTCGAGGCGGCCCAGCATCTCTCCCACGAGCCGTTCGCCGATCGGACGCTCCCGGTCCTCGAAGGCGAGGGCAGCGAGGGCCTCGCGCGCCGGCTCCAACGGCAGCCGGACGAGGTCCGCCAGCGAGTGGTCGCTCACCCGCACCGCGAGGCTCTCCGGGCGCAGCCGCGTTCCGCGGCAGGGACGACAAGGCACCTCGGTGAGGTACGGTCGGAGGTCGTCGAACGCCTCGCCGCCGTCGTGGCCCTCCTCATCGGAAGGGGAAGGGTCGAGATGGAGCAGGCGCTCCATGCGACGGCGCAGGTAGGGAACGACCCCGGGGAAGTCCTCGTCGTCCCCGTGGAGAAGCACCTCGCGCGCGGGGCGGGGAAGGTCGCCGACCGGAGTCTCGAGAGAGAAGTCGTGGCGCCGGGCGACACCCTCGAGGGCATCCCGGAGGAGACGGGGGCCATGGCGGTGCCAGGGGCGGATGGCCCCCTCGAGAACGCTCCGGGTCTCGTCCGGAATCACCCGGGCCGGGTCCACCGCCCAGCGGAGCCCGAGGCCGTCGCAGCTCGGGCAGGCCCCCTGCGCACTGTTGAACGAGAACGAGCGGGGGCTGAGGGGCGGAACGGACACGTCGCACTTCGCACAGGCCTGCTTGTCGCTGTAGAGCCGCTCCCCACGACCTTCGATCGAGACGAGCACCACACCTCCCGCCAGGTCGAGGGCCCTCTCCAGGCTCGTCCGCAGACGGGCCTCGGCCCCTGCGCGCAGGGCGAGCCGGTCGACCAGCACGTCGATGCGGTGGTTGCGGCGGGGGTTGAGCGTGATCGCGTCGTGCAGGTGGGCGGCCTCGCCGTCGATGCGAGCTCGGAGAAACCCGGCCTCCCGAGCCGCCGCGAGCTGCTTCCGATACCCTCCCTTGCGCCCCCGGGCGACGGGAGCCGCCACCACCGCCACCGCTCCCCGCGCCTGCTGCAGGAGACGCTCCGCGATCTGCTCCGCGCTCTGGGGGGCGATCGGGT
Organism: Acidobacteriota bacterium; assembly: GCA_022340585.1. Lineage (GTDB taxonomy): Bacteria > Acidobacteriota > Vicinamibacteria > Fen-336 > Fen-336 > JAJDNS01. The sequence goes on along the minus strand of JAJDNS010000073.1, from coordinate 53,119 downwards.
GGTCACAGCGTGGGCAGTGCGGGCGGCCGAGGGAGGCAAAGAGGACGCGCAGGTGATCGTAGATCTCGGTCACGGTCCCGACGGTGGACCGGGGGTGGGCGACGGTGGTCCGCTGCTCGATGGCAACGGCGGGCGACAGACCGGTCACCGACTCGACGTCCGGTCTCTCCATCTGCTCGAGAAACTGACGCGCCCAGGGGGAGAGGCTCTCCACGAAGCGCCGCTGCCCTTCGGCATAGATCGTGTCGAAGGCGAGGCTGCTCTTGCCGGAGCCCGATGGTCCGGTGATGACCACGAGACGATCGCGGGGAATGTCGCAGTCGATCCCCTTGAGGTTGTGGACCCGGGCCCCCCGAATCGCGATTGGCTCGTCTCTGTGCGCGCTCTTCACCGTTGGCCCAATGAACCATTCTAGCGGAGGCGGAATGGAGCCAGGGCATTGCCGCCGCCCCGGACCGCATGCTAGTATCGAGGGCTTTGGGCCGCGAGAGTCTCGCGAGGGAGGACGGCTGATGCCCAGGAAAGCAGCCCCCGCACCGGGCGGCGACCGGCGCTACCGGCAGGCCGTGGAGCTCTTCGAGAAGGCCGTCAAGGCCTTTGGCAAGAAGGACTTCGCGCGTGCGCGAGGACACCTGGACCGCCTCCTCGAGAGCCACGGTGACCAGTCCGATCTCGTGGAGCGGGCGCGGTCGTACCTGGTCATGTGCGACCGGGCCGACGGCCAGAAGCCCCCGCGACCAAGGACCTTCGAGGAACTGCTCAACTACGGCGTGGTCCTCCACAACCGGGGTGAGTACGCCGAGGCCGTCAAGTACCTGCGCCAGGCGGTCGACAAGCACCCGCGGAACGAGCACGCGTTGTACTGCCTGGCCGCGGCCCAGGCCCAGGCCGGCGAGACGGAGGCCGCGGTCAAGGCCCTCCGGTCGGCCATCCAGGCCAACCCGGCGAGCCGCAACCAGGCCCGACAGGATCCCGACTTCGAGGCTCTCCGCAGCCAGGAGGGCTTCATGGCCCTCGTGGCACCCACGCTGTCCTGAACATGGAGAACGGCGTTTCCCGGTGAGGCGGAGGCGACGGAAATGGAATCAGACGACACGTCGAGAACCCCGGAGCGGGGCGGGGGCGCGGAGCGCCTCGCCGAGATGACCGCGGCGGGGGTCACGATCGAGGACCCGGCGACCACCCTCCTCGGGCCCGAGGTCACGGTCGAGCCGGGGGCTTCCATCCGCCCCTTCACGATCCTCGAGGGCCGGACCGTCGTCCGGGCCGGGGCGGTGGTCGGCCCCTTCGTTCGCCTCGTCGACGTCGAGGTTGGCAGCGGCGCCCAGATCCTCGACCACTGCCTCCTCCGCGAGAGCGTGGTGGAGGCCAACGCGACCGTGGGGCCTTTCTCGCACGTGCGCCCCGACAGCCGCATCGGCGCGGGCGCGCGGCTGGGCAACTTCGTGGAGCTCAAGAAGACCCACCTCGGTCCGGGCTCCAAGGCCCCCCACCTCTCGTACATCGGCGACACCACGGTCGGACCCGGCGTCAACATCGGGGCGGGAACGATCACCTGCAACTACGACGGCGTGCGCAAGTACCCCACCCGGATCGAAGCCGGGGCCTTCGTCGGTAGCAACACGACCCTCGTGGCGCCGCTGACGGTGGGCGAGGGGGCATACGTGGCCGCGGGGAGTACGGTCACCAGAGACGTTCCCGGGGATTCGCTCGTCCTTGGTCGTGCGCGGCAGGTCACGAAGCCAGGCTGGGCGGCGGAGCGACGAGCCACCGTCGCCGACGTGAAGAAGAAGGGCTGAGCGCTCGATGTGTCGCCAGCCTACCGCGGTCCGTACCCTCCCGGACCCGTTCGTCGCCGGTCCCGGTCCGGGGCCGGCGCCGTCGTTGGAAGAACGGAGGATTTCATGTGCGGCATCGTCGGCTACGTGGGGGGACAGGACGCTGTTCCCGTCATCCTCGACGGCCTGAAGCGTCTCGAGTACCGCGGCTACGACTCGGCCGGGGTGGCGGTCGTCAACCAGGGAAGCCTGCAACGCCGTCGCTCCGCGGGCAAGCTCGACCGGCTGGCTTCGAGCCTCGCCGCAGAGCCCCTACGCGGCGAGTGGGGGCTCGGGCACACGCGCTGGGCGACACACGGGCGTCCCACCGAGGAGAACGCCCATCCCCACCAGGATTGCGGCGGGCATATCGTGGTCGTTCACAACGGAATCATCGAGAACCACCTGGAGCTGAAGGAGCGCCTCGTCGAGGAGGGCCATCGTTTCGTCACCCAGACCGACACCGAGGTCCTGGCCCACCTGGTCGAGTCCGCGTACCGCGGCTCGCTCGAGGAGGCCGCCCGTGAAGCCCTGGCCCGGGTGCGCGGCGTCTATGCCCTCGTCCTGCTCCACCGGGACGAGCCCCAGCGACTGGTGGCCGCCCGGATGGGCCCCCCCCTGGTGATCGGGGTGGGGGAGAGCGAGCACTTCATTGCCTCGGACATACCGGCGCTCCTCCGTCACACCCGTGACTTCGTCTTTCTCGAGGATGGAGACGTCGCCACCGTGACCCCGACGGCGCTGAGCGTCCGCAACCTCGAAGGCGTCGAGGTGACTCGGCCACCCCAGCGGGTGACCTGGGACCCGGTCCAGGCCGAGAAGGGCGGCTATCGCCACTTCATGCTCAAGGAGATCCACGAGCAACCGCGGGCGGCCCGTGACACCCTCCTCGGGCGCTTCAGCGTCGAGGACGGAGAGGTTCTCCTCGACGAGCTCGGGCCCGCCGCCGCCGGGTTGCGCGAGGCGTCGCGGGTGATGCTGCTGGCCTGCGGCACGAGCTGGCACGCCGGGTTGGTGGGGAAGTTTCTCATCGAGCACCTCGCCGGGCTACCGGCCGAGGTGGACTACGGGAGCGAGTTCCGGTACCGCACCCCCCTCGTCGGACCGGGCACGGTGGCCGTCGCCATCAGCCAGAGCGGCGAGACCGCGGACACGCTGGCCGCCTTCCGCGAGGCCAAGTCGAGGGGTGCGCTGCCCATCGCCATCTGCAACGTGCGGGGCTCGATGCTGACCCGTGAGGCCGTGGGCTCGCTTCTCACCCATGCCGGCCCCGAGATCGGCGTCGCCTCGACCAAGGCCTTCACCTCCCAGCTCGTGGCCCTCGCCCTCCTGGCTCTGCACCTCGGACGATTGCGGGGAACGTTGTCCCCGGACCAGTGTCGGGAGCACCTCGTGGCCCTCGCCCGCATCCCCCACCTGATGGAGCAGGCCCTCTCCCGCGCCGACGAGATCGAGGAGCTGACCCGCAGCCTCACCCACGCCACCGACTTCCTGTACCTGGGGCGGGGCATCAACTACCCCATCGCCCTCGAGGGGGCGCTGAAGCTCAAGGAGATTTCCTACGTCCACGCCGAAGGCTATCCGGCCGGGGAGATGAAGCACGGGCCGATCGCCCTCATCGACGACGCGTTGCCCGTGGTGGCGCTCTGCGCGGACGACCACGTCTACGAGAAGATGCTCTCGAACATCCAGGAGGCGAAGGCGCGCGGCGGGCGCGTCATCGCGGTGGCCCCTTCGGGGAACGGAGACCTTCGGGGGCTCCTCGACGGGCCCGGCGACGCGATCCTGGAGATCCCGTCCTGCCCGGCGCTCTGGTCACCCTTCATCACCGTGCTGCCCCTGCAGCTGCTGGCCTACCACGTCGCCCTCCGGGCCGGCCGCGACGTCGATCAGCCGCGGAACCTCGCGAAGTCGGTCACCGTGGAGTAGGCGATTCAGCGAGGAGTGCTTGACTGAGCCGTCGTCCATCCTGGCCAGCCTCAACGCCCGCCAGCGGGAAGCGGTGCTCGCCGTCGAGGGCCCGGTCCTCATCCTCGCCGGCGCGGGCAGCGGGAAGACTCGCGTCATCACCCACCGCATCGCCCACCTGGTGCTCGACCGCGGGGTGCCGTCGGACAGCGTTCTCGCGGTCACCTTCACCAACAAGGCGGCCGCGGAGATGCGGTCGCGCGCCGAGGACCTCCTCCCCGGCCAGTCCCTGGACACCTGGATGTCGACTTTCCACAGCTTCTGCGTGCGGCTGCTGCGGCGCGAGGCGGCGGCGGCCGGCCTGAGCTCGCGCTTCCTCATCTACGACGAAGCCGACCAGCTCGCGGCGGTACGTGAAGCCATGCGGACGCTCGATTTGTCCGAGAAGCTCCACCCCCCGCGGCGTCTGCTCTCCCGCATCTCCGCCCGGAAGAACTCCCGGCGGGGCGAGGACGAAGACGAGAGCTCGGTGGCCGGAATCACGGCCCGCGTCCAGGCTCGCTATGGGGAGATCCTCGACGCGGCCGGGGCTCTCGACTTCGACGATCTACTCCTCCGCGCGGTTGCGCTTCTCGACGGGAACGCCGACGTGGGCCGCCGTTGGGGGCGGCGGTTCCGCCATCTCCTGGTCGACGAGTACCAGGACACGAACCGGGCCCAGTACGAGCTCGTCCGGCACCTGGCGGGGGAGCACGGCAACCTCACCGTGGTGGGCGACGAGGACCAGTCCATCTACTCCTGGCGGGGGGCGGACATCTCGAACATTCTCGACTTCGAGCACGATTTCCCCGGTGCCCGGGTCTTTCGCCTGGAAGAGAACTACCGCTCGAGCCAGGTCATTCTCGACGTGGCCTCGGCCCTGGTCGAGAGAAACGTCCGGCGCAAGGGGAAGGTCCTTCGGGCGGTGCGCTCCGGCGGCGATCCGGTGCGGCTGCACGAGGCGAGCGACGAGTTCGAGGAGGCGGCCTGGGTGGTCGATCGCATCGCGGCCGCGAAGGGTGCGGGACGCTCCGCCATCCTCGTTCGCATGAACGCGCAGAGCCGACTCTTCGAGGAGGCGCTCCTGCGAGCGCGTCTGCCCTATCTGGTCCTGGGAGGGGTCGGCTTCTACGAGCGAAGGGAGGTGAAGGACCTCCTCGCCTACCTGAGGCTTCTCACCAACCCCGACGATTCCGTGGCGTTTCATCGTGTGGTCAACGTTCCGCCTCGCGGCATCGGAGCCCGGACCATCGCGGAGATCGATCGGGCCGCCCGGGACGGGGGAACCAGCCCGTGGACGGCGATGGTGGGCCTCCTGGACGAGGCCGCCCTGCCCTCCCGGGCCCTGGTGGCCCTGCGCCGCTTCCGGGAGCTGGTCGAGGGCCTGCGCGAGGAGGCGGCGGTGCGGGGCCTCAGGGCCCTCCTCGAGCGCACGCTCGAAGCCACCGGCTACGCCGCCATCCTCGCCCGCGAGGACACGCAGGAGAGCCAGGATCGGCTGGAGAACCTGGCCGAGCTCCTCGCCGCCACCGTCGAGTACGAGGCGCGCGAGGAGTCGCCGAGCCTGTCCGGGTTCCTCGACCGGGCGGCGCTGCTCTCTGACACCGACGGGCTTCGCGACGATGTTCCGGTCCTCCTCATGACCCTGCACTCCGCCAAGGGCCTGGAGTTCGAGTCGGTGTTCCTGGTCGGCCTCGAGGAGGGCCTTCTACCCCACTCCCGAAGCCTGACCGGCCCCGACGCCCTCGAGGAGGAGAGGCGACTGTGCTATGTGGGGATGACGCGGGCCATGGAGCGCCTGCACCTGACCTGGGCCCGCAGCCGCCAGGTCTTCGGCCAACGACGGATCTCGGAGCCGAGCCGTTTTCTCCAGGAGATTCCCATGGAGCGCCTGGAGCGCTCCGGCGTGCTCAGCTCCGTGCCCTTGCGCCCCGGACCCTCCCCCGGGCCGGCCCCGGGACCGGCCCCGGCTCACGAGGAGCTGCGGCCCGGGGCGCGTGTCCGGCATCCGCTCTTCGGGGTCGGCACCGTGCTGCGCCGGGAGCCGGGCGGAGGCGACCTCAAGCTGACGGTCTCCTTCCCGGGGGTGGGTGCCAAGAAGCTCGTGGCCCGGTTTGCCGGGCTCGAGCTCGTCTGAGGACGGCGAGCGCGCCCGCGGCAATCATCCGCGGGCGCGTGGGCGCGGACGCTGCCGCTTCTACTTCGGCTCCAGTGTCTGAACGACCCATCGCGACACCATGCGAGCGCCGCTGCCATCCCCCTCGAGCTCGTATTTCCGAAGGCCCATCACGTAGGGCTCGACCTGGCCGTCGATGGTCAGCTCCAGGTCGATGTCCTTCGAAACGACTTCCCCGGTGAGGGACTCGATCCCCTCGACCTGCCCGACCGACAGCCGCGTGTTGCGGCGCTCGGTCTCCACCGCGCGCTTGGCGTCGTCAACCTCTGCCTTCAGCTCGCGGTCCTTCGCGTTGAACTCCTCCCATTTGTCCGCAATGGGCTGCAGGTTGGCCGGGATGTTCTTGTCGTCCTTCTGAAGCTCGCGAACCCGGTCGAGCTTCGGGTAGATCTCGAGGTCGTTCCCCCACGTTCTCGCGTCCTTCTTGTTCTGCGCAAGCGCCGCCTCGAGCTCCTGCTCCCTGGCGACGAGACCCGGCAGGGGCGCCGGTTCTCGGGTCTCCTCGCCGACCGCGATGATCTTGTGGTCCTGCACCTCCTTGTCGAAGGCCACCGCCGCGAAGCTGGTGAGAGTGTTGGTGTCGTTGGCCGCGAGGGCGGTGAAGTACTGGTTGACGACGTTCTTCTCGGCGCCACCGCTACAGGCCACTCCCACGACGATCAGGCCCAGTGCCACCGCAAGTGCTGTCGAGCGCTCCCTCATGGATCCTCCTTGGGCGCCTCGGGGGTTCTGCCCGTCGGGGCCGGGCTGCCCGGGCTATCCTCTTCGTCCTCCCGTTCCGCCAGGCGGGCGACCGAAACGAGACGGTCATCCTCCTCGAGCTGGATCAGGCGGACCCCCTGGGTGTTTCGACCGATGATCGAGATATCCGCCGTACTCAGCCGGATGATCATACCCTTTTCGGTGATCAGCATCACCTGTTCTTCGCCGCGGAGGGATTTCAGCCCCACGACGGGCCCGTTTCGGCTCGTGGTCTTGATGTCGATGAGGCCTCTGCCTCCCCGCCGCTGAAGCCGGTACTCGTCGACCGCGGTGCGTTTCCCGTAGCCGTGGGCGGTCACCGAGAGAATGGTCCCCCCGGGGCGCACCACCGCCAGAGACACGGCCGCGTCTCCCTTGCCCAGGTCGACCCCCTTGACTCCGGTGGCGGTGCGGCCCATGGAGCGCACGTCGCTCTCGCGGAAGCGGATAGCGAGGCCCTTGCGGGTCCCGATCAGGATCGAGTCCTCGGGAGAGGTGAGGGCGGCGCCAATGAGGGTGTCGCCGTCCCGGATGGACAGCGCGATGATCCCCTTCGCGCGGGGGTTGGAAAAGGCCTCGAGCTTGGTCTTCTTGACGATCCCCTGCCTGGTGGCGAGCAGGACGTGGCCTCCGGAAGCGAAGTCGCGCACCGGGAGGAAGGCCGCGATCTTCTCCCCCCGCCCGAGGGAGATCAGGTTCACGACGGCCTTGCCCTTCCCCTGCCGGCTCACGTCGGGGATCTCATAGACCTTGAGCCAGAACATCCGCCCCCGGTCGGTGAAGATCAGGATGTAGGAGTGAGTCGATGCGATGAAGAGGTCCGAGACGAAATCCTCCTCCCGCGTCTTCATCCCCATCCTTCCCCGGCCACCACGCCGCTGGGCACGGTAGTTGGTCAGGGCGGTGCGCTTGATGTAGCCGGTGTGGCTGATCGAGACGGCGACGTCCTCCTCGGCGATCAGGTCTTCGAGCACGATCTCGTCGGCGGCCCCGGCGATCTCGGTGCGGCGGGGGCTTCCATGGGACGTGCGGAGCTCGCCGAGCTCCGCGGTGATGATGCCGTCGATCCGCTGGGGGGACGCCAGGATGTCCCGGAGATCGGCGATGCGGAGCTTGAGCTCGGCCAGCTCGTCGACGATCTTCTGCCTCTCGAGTCCGGTCAGGCGCTGCAGCTGGAGCTTCAGAATCTCGTCGGCCTGGATCTCGGTCAGCTCGAACCGGCTGACCAGGCCTTCCTTGGCGACCTCCGGGGTCTTCGAGGCCCGGATCAATGCGATGACCTCGTCGAGATGGTCGAGGGCCACCACGTAGCCTTCGAGGACGTGGGCCCGGGCCTCCGCCTTCCTGAGCTCGTAGGCCGTCCGCCGCCGCACCACCGCGCGGCGGAAGTCGATGAAGAGCTCACAGGCATCGAGCAGGTTCAGAACCCGCGGGCGCTGCTCGACGATGGCGAGGAGGATGACCCCGAACGTGTCCTGCAGCTGTGTGTGTTTGTAGAGGTTGTTGAGGACCACCTGGGCGGGCTCGCCCTTCTTCACGTCGACGACGATCCGCATACCCTGACGGCCGCTCTCGTCGCGGACGTCGGCGATGCCCCGCACCTTCTCGTCCCGGGCAAGGTCCGCGATCTTCTCGATCAGGCGGGACTTGTTGACCTGGTAGGGAATCTCGGTGACCACGATCGACTCGCGGTCTCCCTTCCGGATCTCGATCTCCGCCCGGGCGCGCATGACGACCGAGCCACGGCCCGTGCGGTATGCCTGGTCGATCCCCGCGCGGCCGAGGATCAGGCCCGCGGTTGGGAAGTCGGGACCGGGAATGCGCTCGAGGAGACCCTCCAGCCGCTCGTCCGGGGTCAGGTCGGTATTCTCGAGAAGGAAGACGATGCCGTCCACCACCTCCCCGAGGTTGTGGGGCGGGATGTTGGTGGCCATCCCGACCGCGATGCCGGCGGCGCCGTTGACGAGGAGCGCCGGGAGCACGGTCGGGAGGACGGAAGGTTCCACGGAGCTGTCGTCGTAGGTCGGCTGGAAGTCGACGGTGTCGCGGCCGATGTCCTCCATCATGGAGGCGCCGAGGCGAGTCAGGCGGGCCTCGGTGTACCGCTGGGCCGCCGGGGGATCGCCGTCTATGGAGCCGAAGTTGCCCTGGCCATCGACGAGGGGTGCTCTCATGTTGAAGGGCTGCGCCATCCGCACCAGCGTGTCGTAGATGGCCTGGTCACCATGCGGGTGATAGTTGCCCATCACCTCGCCCACGATCTTTGCGCACTTCCGGTAGGGCCGCCCGGGTTGCAGGCCCATCTCCTGCATGCCGTAGAGCACGCGCCGGTTGGCGGGCTTCAGGCCGTCGCGGACGTCGGGCAGGGCGCGGCCAATGATGACGGACATGGCGTAGTCCATGTAGGACTGACGCATCTCGTCCGCGATGTTGGTGGGGGTGCGGCTCGGGGGGTTGGTTTCCGATTCCATCGTGGACCTAGATGTCGAGGTTTCTCACGTTCAGGGCATTCTCCTCGATGAACTGGCGGCGAGGCTCGACCGCGTCACCCATCAAGGTGGTGAAGATGTTCTCGGCGACCTCGTCGTCTTCGAGTCGGACCTGGAGCAGCGTTCGGGACGCCGGGTTCATCGTCGTCTCCCAGAGCTCCTCGGCGTTCATCTCGCCCAATCCCTTGTACCGGGAGAGGGCGAGTCCCTTCTTCCCTTCGGCGAGGATGTGCTCTACGAGCTCGTCGCGGGTGGAGACCGTCGTCTCTCCGCCGTCCACGACGGTGAGCGGCGGCTGGTCGAGCTCGCGGATCTCCTCGTAGACGGAATACAGCGCCCGATACTCGGCCGAGGTCACGAAGTCGTCTCCCACCCGAATCTCCCGGAGATGGCCGTTGCCGCCCTGCTGGAGGACGATTTCGTACGCCCCGTGCTCCTCGTCCCGCTCGAGGAGGATGTCGACGGCGGCGGCGCGCAGGGGTTGGATGAGGCGCAACAAGCGCTCCTTGTCGGTGAAGACCTCGACGTCCTTGATGCGATCCCGGAGGAGCCTTTCGGCGAGATCCTGGGGCACGCCGCGCTTGGCGATGCGAGCGAGAAGCTTGCTCACGATCACCATCTTGCCCACGAGGTGGGCGAGCTTGGGGCCCTCGAACTCCTGCCCGGAGGCGAGCCGGACGATGCGGTTGTGGGCTGCACGCTCGAGGAGGTAGGCGTCGAGGGACGCTTCGTCCTTCAGGTAGGTCTGGCTCTTGCCGTGCTTGACCTTGTACAGGGGGGGCTGGGCGATGTAGAGGTGGCCCCGTTCGATGAGCTCCTTCATCTGGCGGTAGAAGAAGGTGAGGAGCAGCGTGCGGATGTGGCTGCCGTCGACGTCGGCGTCGCACATGATGATGATCCGGTGGTAGCGGAGCTTGGCGACGTCGAAGTCGTCGACCCCAACCCCGGTCCCGAGGGCGGTGATGATGTTGCGGATCTCCTCGGAGGAGAGCGTCTTGTCGAGACGCGCCTTCTCCACGTTGAGGATCTTGCCCCGGAGAGGGAGAACGGCCTGGACCGTCCGGTCGCGTCCCTGCTTGGCGGATCCGCCGGCGGAGTCTCCCTCCACGAGGAAGAGCTCGGTCCTCTCCGGGTTCCGCTCCTGACACTCGGCGAGCTTCCCGGGGAGGCCGGCTCCGTCGAGCGCACCCTTGCGACGGGTGAGGTCGCGGGCCTTCCGCGCGGCCGCCCGCGCCCGGGCGGCATCCAGGATCTTGCCCGCGATCTTCTTGGCTTGAGTGGGATTCTCCTCGAGGAACCGGGAGAGCCGTTCGTTGACGAGGCTCTCGACGATTCCCTTCACCTCGGAGTTGCCCAGCTTGCCCTTGGTCTGTCCCTCGAACTGGGGGTTGGGGACCTTCACGCTGACGACCGCCGTGAGTCCCTCCCGGGTGTCTTCCCCGTCGAAGCCGGAGGCGCCGTCCTTGACGAGGCCCGAGGAGAGCGCGTAGGCGTTCAGGCTGCGGGTCAGGGCGCCGCGGAAGCCGGCGAGGTGGCTACCGCCGTCGTGGGTATTGATGTTGTTGGCGTAGCTGTGGATGTTCTCCGCGTAGCCGTCGTTCCACTGCATGGCGATGTCGACGATGACCGCGTCCCGGGTCCCGCCGATGGAAACCGGCTTCGTGGGCAGCGTGACCTTGTTGCGGTTCAGGTGCTCCACGAAGGACACGATGCCGCCTTCGTACTGGAAGCGGTGCTCCTTGTTGTCGCGCTCGTCCGCCAGGGTGATGAGGATTCCCTTGTTGAGGAAGCTGAGCTCCCGGAGGCGTTGAGAGAGCGTGTCGAAGCTGAAGGTGGTCGTCTCGAAGATCTGGGTGTCGGGCTTGAAGGTGATCTTTGTGCCGCGGCGGTCGGTGATACCCGTCTTCTCCAGAGGTCCCTGGGGCACGCCGCGGACGTAGGACTGACGGTACACGCTCCCGTCGCGCCAGATCTCGAGCTCGAGACTCTCGGAGAGGGCGTTGACGACGGAGACGCCCACGCCGTGGAGACCTCCCGAAACCTGATAGACCTTCTTGTCGAACTTGCCACCGGCGTGGAGCTTGGTGAGAACGACCTCCGCGGCATCCATCTGTGGGTTCGTGGGGTGCGGCCCGACGGGGATTCCGCGGCCGTCGTCCACCACGGTGACGGAGTTGTCGATGTGGATGGTGACGTTGACCTCGGTGCAATGGCCGGCGAGCGCCTCGTCGACGGAGTTGTCCACCACCTCGTAGACGAGATGGTGAAGCCCCGCTTCACCTGTGGATCCAATGTACATGGCCGGGCGGACACGTACGGCCTCGAGTCCCTCGAGGATCCGTATAGCCCCGGCTCCGTACTCGGCTTGTTCCTGGGGGGTGTCTGTGGGGGTCGTTTCGTTCATTTATCGCTCTTGGCCGTCAGCGAAGGGAGGCTCAGGCACAGCGGACCTCACCCTCGGAGACACGGAAGACAGAACCCTGGTCACGGAGGCTTTCTGCCCAACCGGGGTGAGCACTCGTCACCAGGGTCTGGGCTCGACCGGAGACCTCGGCGCACAGGGCGCGGGTCCGGTCATGATCGAGCTCGGAGTCGAGATCGTCGAGGAGGGCCACCGCGGTGTGGCCGGTCTCCTCCCGGTACACCTCCAGAGTCGCCAGAACGAGGGCCAGGAGGAGGCTCCGCGCCTGACCGGACGACGCTTCGAGGGCGGCGTCGCGGCCGTTGAGAAGCATCATCACTGTGTCGCGGTGGGGACCGGCCAGGGTCCGCCCCGAGGCTCGCTCGCGAGCCGTGAGGGCACGGAGCTCTCCCGCGAGGGCCTGTCGCATCTCGGATGCGGTCGCCGGGACCTCGGGACGGAGGGTCACGCGATAGTCCTCGTCCTGCGGGCGGAAGCCATCACGCAGGGCGGTGGAGAGGCGTGCGGCATACGCTGCACGCCGCTCCCGGAGACGAGCCCCGAGATCCACGAAGCGCTCGGTCCAGATATCCAGATCGGAGCTCTGCTCCCGGAGGGCAGCATTGCGCTGGGTGAGAGCCCGCTCGAAGGCGCGGACGTCGGCCCGGTACGACGGCCAGAGGGCCCCGGCCGAGCGGTCGAGGAACTGCCGGCGGTCACGCATGGAGCCGCGGATGACGCGCAGGCGGTCGGTGGAGTAGACGACCACCTCGAGACGCCCCTGGTACTCCCGGGGAACGACGTCGCGACCATCCACGCGAAACTGCCGGCGGCCCGGTTCGAGCTCGACCTCAAGAGCGTTGGAGCGGTCGTCCCGGGCCACCTCGCCGCGGGTACGAAGGCCTCCGGCTCCACGGCGAATGAGCGATGGGGAGTCCTCGGTCCGAAAGGACCGCCCGCGCGCGAGGAGACCCACCGCCTCCAGAAGCGAGGTCTTGCCCTGCGCGTTCCGTCCACAGAACACGTTGAGACCCGATTGGAGATCAAGCGACACATCACGAATGTTGCGAAGATCGTTGATGGCGAGGTGTCTCAACCAGACCACGCCTGGCCCCTAGAACCGCATGGGCATGACGACGTACCGGTAGTGACCGTCCTCGTCTCCAGCGGGACGGAGGAGTCCTTGACTCTCCGCATCCCGGAGCTCGAGGACGATCTCTTCAGTGCCCACGGCGGCCAGAAACTCCAGAAGGTACTGGGCATTGAATCCCACCTCGACGGTTTCGCCCTCGTAGTCGACCGGGAGTGACTCGCGTGCCTCCCCGAGCTCCGGTGAAGAGGCGCTGAGCTCGAGCTGTCCGTCGCCAGCGGCGACTTTGATGGCCCGGTTGCGCTCGGACGAGAGCAGGCTGACGCGCCGAATGGCACTCTGGAGTGCTTCGCGACCGAGCTGCAGCTTCTTGTCTCCGGTGACGGTGATGACCTTCTCGTAGGCCGGGAACTGCGCCTCGACGAGCTTCGATGCCAGGGTGCGACCACCCACGGTGAAGATCAGATGTCCCTCCGCCCGCTGGAAGCCAACGGTCTCCTCACCCTCGATCAGACGTCCGAGCTCTGTGATCGCCTTGCGCGGCACGAGGACCTTGGTCGTCTCGGACACGTCCTCACCCAGGGGGGCGCGAGCATAGGCCAGACGATGGCCGTCGGTGGCCACCATCGCGGCCTCGTCCCCGTCCAGGACCAGAAGGGCGCCGGCGAGGTAGTAGCGCGCGTCCTCGGCGGTGATGGCAAAGCCGGTGCGCTGGATCAGCGACCGCAGCACCTCGGCCGGGATCTCCACCGCCTTTCCGGCCTTGCCCTCGGGGAGCGTCGGGAAGTCCTCCCGGGGAAGCCCGGCCATGCGGAACACCACCCGCTCGCACTCGATTGTCGCCCAGGCATCGTCCCCCACCTCGATGCGGACATCACTCTCCGGGAGCGAGCGCGCGATCTCGTACAGCTTCTTCGCGGCCAGGGTCACCGCTCCCTCCTTGACGACCTGGGACCCACACCCGCAACGGAGGGAGACGTCCAGATCGGTGGCCGAGATGCGCAGCTCGTCCGGGCGTGCTTCCACCAGGATGTTCGAGAGGATGGGGATGGAGTTCTTGCGTTCGACGATCCCCTGTACCAGGTGAAGCTCCTTCACGAGGTCGTTGCGGCGTACGAGGATTTCCATAGTCGTTCCCCCTATTTCATAGCCTCGTCAGAAGAGAGGGTTTCAAGAAGAGAGTAGAGGTGATGAGAGAAGTGTGAAGGACGTCGTATCTGGCTGCGGACAAGGTGGTTGCGGTGTGGACGAAGCTGTGCATCGGTGATGTGGAAGAAGCGCGGATCGGTGGAAGACCATCGATCCGCGGCGAGGCGCGGCGAGGTGCGTGGGCTCCCCTGTGGGAAAGCGCGCAAGCTCATCGGAACGCTTGGACGAAGCTGTTGATGAGCCTGTCGAACTCCGGATCCTGCTTCCGGAGGTCGTTGATCTTGCGGACCGAGTGGATGACCGTGGAGTGGTGCTTGCCGCCGAAGTCCTTCCCAATCTCGGGAAGGGAAGCGCCGGTGAGGGTCTTGGTCAGGTACATGGCGATCTGGCGCGGGACGGCGACGGACTTCGAGTTGTTCCGGGCCTTGAGGTCGCTGATCTTGAGGCTGTAGTGGTCGGCCACGAACTTCTGGATCATCTCGATGGTCACCGGCTTCTCCTCGGTGTGGAGGAGGTCCCGGAGGGTCTCGTGGGCCAGGGGGAGGTCGATGTCTCGACCGGTGAGGCTCGCATAGGCGATCAATCGGATCAGGCTGCCCTCGAGCTCGCGGATGTTGGTCCTCACCTTGCTGGCGATGAAGAGGGCGACGTTCTCCGGGATCTCGACTCGCTCGGCCTCGGCCTTCTTGCGGAGGATGGCGACCTTGGTTTCGATGTCCGGGGGCTGGATGTCGGCGATGAGGCCCCACTCGAACCGGCTGTGAAGGCGCTCTTCGAGGGTGGGGATCTGGCGCGGGGGGCAGTCACTGCTCACGACGATCTGTTTCTGACCGTCGTGGAGGGCGTTGAATATGTGGAAGAACTCCTCCTGGGTGCGGTCCTTGCCGGCGATGAACTGGATGTCGTCGATGAGAAGGATGTCGATGGCCCGGTACTTCTGGCGGAAGGCAGGGAGACGATCGAAGCGAATGGCGTTGATCATCTCGTTGATGAAGCGGTCGGTGGAGATGTAGAGGATGTTGAGCTTCTTCTGCCGCGCCAGGATGTAGTGGCCGATGGCGTGCATGAGGTGGGTCTTGCCGAGGCCCACGCCACCGTAGACGAACAGGGGGTTGTAGGACTTGGAGGGAATCTCGGCGACCGCGCGGGCCGCGGCGTGGGCGAACTGGTTGGAGGAGCCGACGACGAAGCTCTCGAAGGTGTACTTGGGGTTGAGGTGTCCGGCGTCGCTCTCGGGAAGGGTGCCGTGGGCGGGGCTGGCAGCTTCGGAGGGCTCCTCGAAGTCGATCTCCAGCGTGGGATGACCGACCTCGACGAGGGCCTCGGCCAGCACGCCCTGATAGTTCTTGCTCAGCCAGTCGCGGAACTGGCTGTTCGGGACGCCGATGCGGAGGTGATTGTCGTCCAGGGACACGTAGGACGTGGGTCGGAACCAGGTGGCAAAGCTGTGTCGATTGACCTTGCCTTCCACTCGCGCCAGGATCTGATCCCAGAGATCTGCCGACATCCGCCCTCACCCACCGCCGTGGCCGGAGTCCCCGCGGGGAGCCATAAACCCTTTAAAATCAGTATACTACAGACCGTGGCGAACAGCGAAATCGATCACGTACCCAGAAAGCCCCTTTTACACAGAGATTTCAACAGTTGTGGAAAAGCGGGGGCGGGAGTCATGGAAGGGCTTTGATATTTTGGCTGTCCGTAACCCTGTAACACTAGCATAGAGACGGCGAACGGCACAAGATCAGGGGCCCGGTCTTCTTTGACAGAAGCCGGCCTTTTCCGCTACGCTTTCGAGTTTGTCCTGATGTGATGGCCACCTCGGGGCCAGCAGGAGAGAAGGGAACCAGCATGAAGAGGACGTTCCAGCCCAACAATCGGAAGCGGAAGCGGACACACGGCTTCCTGGTCCGAATGCGGACGAAGGGTGGCCGCATGATCCTCAAGCGGCGTCGGCAGAAAGGCCGGAAGCGGCTGGCTGCCTGATGTTGTTGGACCCGCCGGGGCCATGGAATGGAGTTTCGGGGGCGCAAGGCGGCTGCGGGCACGCTCGGAGTTCGATCGCGTCTTCCAGAAGGGAAGACGACTCGGTGGTCGGTTCTTCGTCGTGATCGCCCTGCCGAATGAGAGTCCCCAGCACCGACTGGGCCTTGCCGTTGGCCGGAAGATCGGAGGCGCGGTCACCCGCAACCGGACCCGTCGGCTGTTGCGCGAGAGCTTCCGTCGCCTCACGCCGCCGGTTGGACCCGGCTTCGACCTTGTCGTCGTTGCCCGAGCGGATATTGTCGGGCGGAGTCAATCCGAGGTGGATGGTGAACTCAGAGACCGAATCAGGCGCCTCGCCGACCGGAGTGGGAGTCGGCGCGCGTCTGGTCCTGCTTCTCATTGAAGGCTATCGATTGCTCCTGTCGCCGGTCCTCGGAGGCCACTGCCGCTTCTGGCCGAGCTGCAGCGCCTACGCACAGGAGGCCGTCGAACGACACGGCGCCGTCCAAGGCTGTGACCTCGCCCTGCGCCGGCTGCTGCGCTGTCACCCGTTCGCTCCCGGGGGAGTGGACCCTGTTCCCTAGAGCTCTCTGAATGGAAGAACGCCGTCTCCTCGTCGCCGTTGCCCTCTCGCTGCTGATTCTGACCGGCTACCAGCTCCTCTTTGGCCCCCGAAGCGAGCCTCCGGCCACGGAGCCGTCACCGGAGATGGCCAGTCCGGCCGTCGCCATGCCCACCGCAGGACCGGTCCCGTCGGCCCCCGCGGGGTCGCCTCCGGCCGAGAGCCAGCCGGCCGAGGCCGAGACAGGGACGGCAGAGGTGGTGCCGTCGGTCACCGCGGAGCTCGAGCGCAGAGTGGAGGTCCTGGCGCCGGACTACACGATCGCTTTCAGCAACCGTGGAGCGCGCCTTCTGTCGTGGACCCTCACCAACTACCGGAACGAGCGGGGCCGCCCGGAGGAGATGGTGCCCTCGGTGATGCCGGGCCTGCACCCGCTGGACTTCGACACCGGCGACGGGGCCATCGATGACCAGCTGCACGGCGCCCTCTTCGTGCCATCCACCGAGACGCTGCGAGTGGACGGCACCTCACCGAAAACGCTGAGCTTCCGCTACGCCGACCGCGACATCGAAGCGGAGAAGGCCTTCACCTTCGAGGACACGGGCCTGGTGGTGGTCTCGATGTGGGTGAAGGCGGCGGGCCAACCGATTCCTTGCCGCCTCGTCTGGGGTCCCGGTCTCGGGAACCCATCGAAGGAGAGACGGAAGGTCCGGGGGTTCAAGGAGCCGGAGGGTGTCGCGCTGGTGGAAGGGGACGTCGAGAGGCTCGCCCCGGGCAAGCTGGAGTCGACAGGGCAGAAGCTCCCTGCCGTTCGATGGGTAGGACTGGAGAGTGTCTACTTTGCTGCGCTGATGGTTCCCCGGGGCGGACTCGCGGCCGCCGAGGTCCGGCCCGTCAACCTGCCGGGAACCGTGGACGCCGAGGCGACGGTCGCGGCGGAGGCGGCGGTGGACATCGCCGCGGGCTCGCCCGTCCTCCTCTTTGTCGGAGCGAAGGACCACGACGCGCTCGCGAAGCTCGGCTACGGGCTCGAGAAGGTGGTCCCGATCGGCAACTGGATCGGGCCAATCGTGGTGCCCCTGATGCGCCTCCTGAGGTGGGTGCACGGTCTCGTGGGCAACTGGGGCTGGGCCATCGTGATCCTCACGGTGATGATCAACATGGTCATGGCGCCACTCCGACACTACAGCATCGCCAACGGCATGAAGATGGCGAAGATGCAGCCGGAGATGAAGGTCATCCAGGAGCGGTATCGCAAGGTCCCGATGATGGATCCCCGGCGGCAGAAGATGCAGGAGGAGATGGGTGCCCTCTATGCCAAGCACGGGATGAGCATGGGGACCCAGATGCTCGTCGGCTGCTTGCCACTGCTCCTGACGATGCCGTTCCTCTTCGCGTTCTACCGCGTCCTGATGATATCGGTCGAGCTGCGCGGTGCGCCGTTCCTGTGGATTCCCGACCTCTCGCAGAAGGACCCGCTGTTCATCACGCCGGTCCTCATGGGCGTCTCGATGTACACCATGCAGAAGATGACGCCGAGCACCATGGATCCCTCCCAGCAGCGGATCATGATGCTCATGCCGGTCATGCTCGCCGGCATGTTCCTGTGGGCACCAGCGGGACTGAATCTCTACTGGCTCACCGCCAACCTGTGGTCCCTGTTCCAGCAGGTCGTGGAGATGCGGGTCCTGAAGCCGAAGGAGGTTGCGCCTCCACCAAAGAAGGGACGGAAGAAGCGATGAAGGACCGGGTCTTCACCGGAGAGGACGTGCCCGAGGCCCTGGCCGTGGCCGCGGCGTCCCTCGGGCTGCCCGAAGCCGAGCTCCGGTACGTCGTGCTCGACGCCGGGTCGGCGGGGGGCCGGGGCCTCCAGCCCACGAAGGCCCGGGTTGCGGTGATGCTCGAGAACACCGCCCCTCCCGCGGCGGTGCCGCCGACCCCGCCGACAGACGCCCGGGCCGGAATCCGCACCATGGTGCGCTCGGTGGCCGAGGCGGCCGGGGTCGACGTCTGGGCCGAGATCTCCGAGGAGGAGGAAAGAGTCGTCGTGCACCTGCGGGGACCGGACCACGCGTTCTTCTTCGGACGCGAGGGGCGCGGCGATGTGCTGCGCGCCACCGAGCACCTGCTTCAGAGGATGTACGGCGCCGAGTTCCTGCCTCGCCCGCTCCGGGCGGAGTGCGATGGATTCCAGGAGCGCCGGGACGCCGCCCTGGGCGACGAGGCTCGCGCCCTGGCCGACGCGGTGCGCGAGGACGGGCAGCCGCGGACCACCGAGCCCTTGAACGCCTACGAGCGCCGGGTCGTGCACGTCGCCTTGACGGATGAAGCGGGCGTCACCACCTACAGCGTGGGCGAGGGCGCGGCACGCCGGGTGACGGTCGCTCCCGCCGGAACCGCGCCGGCCGCCGACGCGGGATCGGACGACGAGCGCGCGGGCTGATTCTCACCGGGCCTCCCTCGAGGCCCTGGGTCTTCTCGGCCCGCCCGTGGCCCGCTTGGCGGCGTATCTCGACACCTTGGCGGAGTGGAGCCGTCGGGTCAACCTCACCGCCGCCCGCACGCCGGCGGAGCGGGTGGACCTCCTGGTGGCGAGAGTCCTCCCCACCGTCGAGCTCCTGGAGCCGGGGACGGTGCTCGACGTCGGGTCCGGAAACGGGTCGCCCGGGCTGGTGATGGCCCTTCTCCGGGACGATCTCGAGGTCACCCTTCTCGAGCCGCGCAACCGGCGTTGGGCGTTTCTCCGGGAGGCCGTTCGGCGCAGCGGCCCGGGACGCGTCCAGGTTCTGCGGGGCCGGCACGACACCTACACCGGAGCACCGGCCCGAACGGTCACCGTGCGGGCCCTGGCCCTTCCCCTGGGCGAGCTGGCCCCGCTGGTGGCGCCGGGGGGGCGGTTGGTGATCCTGGGGGGCCGGCCACTCCTCGAGGGGCCGTTCGAGGAGGACGGAGCCGCCGGCCGTGAGCTGGGCGACACCCGAATCTTCCGCCGGCTCCCCGCCGACGTTTCACGTGGAACACCGGCCGGTGCCTGATCTGCCGTCGGGGGTGGCCTGTGCTATCCTCGCGCCTCTCCAGGCAGAGAGTGAGCCCTTGGGACGAATCATAGCCGTCGCCAACCAGAAGGGCGGGGTAGGAAAGACCACCACCGCCGTCAACCTCGCGGCGAGCCTCGCGGCCGCCGAACGTCGTGTCCTCGCCGTGGATGCCGATCCCCAGGGGAACCTGACGTCCGGCCTGGGTCGCAAGACCGCCGAGAGCCGGCCGAGCCTCTACGAGGCCCTCATCGACGAGGTCCCCCTGGAGTCGCTCCTCGTCTCCACGGATCTGGAGCACCTGACGCTGGTGCCGTCGGACCGCAATCTGACCGGGGCCGAGGTCGAGCTGGTCCCCCTCATGGCCCGGGAGTTCCGACTGCGGCAAGCGCTGGCACCGGTCGCCGGGGCCTACGACTACGTGATCATCGATTGCCCCCCGAGCCTTGGTCTCCTCACCGTCAACGCCCTGGCTGCCGCCGACAGCGTCCTGATCCCTCTGCAGTGCGAGTACTATGCCCTCGAGGGGGTTTCCGAGCTGACCGCGACCCTGGAGCGGGTCAGACAGGCCCTCAACCCCGGCCTCGAGATCGAGGGCGTCCTGCTGACCATGGTGGACGAGCGCACGAACCTCACCCAACAGGTCATTGGCGAGGTCCGGACCCACTTCCAGGAGCAGGTCTTCGAGACGCAGGTGCCCCGAAGTGTCCGCCTGGCGGAGGCCCCGAGCTTCGGCAAGCCGGCGATCCTGTACGACATCCGTTCCAAGGGAGCCGAGGCGTACCTCCAGCTCGCCCGGGAGCTGCTCTCCCAGGGGCAGATGGCGCTGTTCGCCCCATGAGCCCGAGCGCCAGGCGGAAGGCATTGGGCAAGGGACTGTCGGCGTTGCTGCCCGAGCCGAAGGCCGCGCCCGCGGACCCCGCCGGGGCCTCGGAGGTGGCGGTCGATCGGCTGGAGGCGAATCCCTGGCAACCCCGCTCGGCGATGGACCCGGGGCGCCTGGGCGAGCTGGCCGAGTCCATCCGCCACAGCGGCGTCGTCCAACCCATTCTGGTGCGTCCTCGCGGAAGCCGCTTTCAGATCGTCGCCGGAGAGCGCCGCTGGCGCGCGGCCCGGAAGGCCGGTCTCGCCACCGTCCCGGTGGTCGTTCGCGAGGTGCCCGACGACGAGCTGCTCGAGCTCGCGCTGGTGGAGAACATCCAACGCCAGGAGCTCACGCCGCTCGAGGAGGCTCAGGCCTTCCAGCGCCTGCAGGCCGAGTTTCATCTCACCCAGGACGAGATCGCCCGGCGAGTGGGACGGGACCGCTCCACCGTGGCGAACACCCTGCGGCTCCTCCGCCTGCCCCGCGAGCTGCGGGACCTCGTGGCCGCGGGTCGCCTCGATGCTGGTCACGCCCGGGCGCTGCTCGCCCTGTCCCGGGCCGAGGAGCAGGTGGAGCTTGGTCGTGAGGCCGCGCGCAAGGGCCTGTCGGTGCGCGAGGTGGAGCGACGGGTGGCCCTCGTCCGAGCCCCGAGAGGAGGGTCCGGCGGCTCGCGCAAGGACGCGAACACGCGCGCCGCCGAGGAGCGATTGAAGGCAGCCCTCGGCACCCGCGTCGAGCTGCAGCGGAGGGGGCGAGGGGGAACGCTCCGCATCGCGTTCAACAGCGAGGCCGAGCTGCAGCGCCTGTTCGATCTGCTCGTGCGCCGGGGGCGCGGGCGCTGAGCCGTGCTAGGCTCGGAGGATGCTGAAGATCAAGGGTGCGGAAGACCTCAACGGTTTTCTCGACGAGGGCACCGAGTTCTCGGGTGAGCTGCGCTTCCGGGACATGCTCCGCATCGACGGCCGCGCCAAGGGCCGCATCGTCTCCGACAACACGCTGATCATCGGGGAGACGGGTCAGGTGGACGCGGAGATCGACAGCGGGGTGGTCTCGATCCGGGGCCGGGTCAGCGGTGAAGTTCACGGCCGCCAGAGAATCGAGCTCCTCTCCGGCTGTCGGGTCCAGGCGCGCCTGGTGTCGCCCAAACTGCTCATCGAGGATGGGGCGTTCTTCGAGGGGGAGTGCCAGATGGGAGAGCCCCCCGAGGACCACAAGCCCCGCGACGGCGGAGGGCCCCCTCCGTCCAAGAGCGACTCCTGATATACCATTTTATATACTCAGCACGAGCGCGGCAGTGAACGACGAGCGGACACGGATCAGGCGGCTGACGGAGCGCGTCTCCTCCTCGGGTTGAGCGAGCAAGCTCGGCCCCGCCGATCTCGCTCAGGTCCTGAGCGCACTGCCGACGGCCACCGACCCCCGGGTGCTGGTGGACCATCGCTCCGGTGACGACGCCGGTGTCTTTCGTCTCGACGAGACCCGGGCCCTGGTCCAGACGGTGGACTTCTTCACCCCGGTGGTCGACGACCCGGGGCTTTTCGGCCGCATCGCCGCGGCCAACGCGCTCTCGGACGTCTACGCCATGGGGGGCCGTCCCCTGACGGCCCTGTCCATCGCGGCGTTCCCCGACCACGACTTCCCCGAGGAGTGGGCCGCCGCCATCGTCCGGGGAGGAGCGGGCGCGCTGGCCGAGGCCGGCTGTGCGCTTCTCGGCGGGCACTCGGTGCGGGACCCCGAGATCAAGTTCGGGTACGCGGTCACCGGGCTGGTCGACCCCCGGCGGATGCTGACGAACGCCGGAGGGCACACCGGTCAGGTCCTGGTGCTCACGAAGCCGCTGGGAACCGGGATCATCGCCACCGCGCTCAAGGCCGGCCAGGCCGCGCCGGCCGCCGTGGCGGCGGCCGAGCGGTCGATGGCGGCGCTCAACCAGGAAGCGTCCGAGGCCGCGGCCCGCCACGGCGTCACCGGAGCCACCGACGTCACCGGCTTCGGGCTCGTGGGCCACGCCGTGTCCCTGGCCCGCGAGAGCGCGCTCACCCTGGAGGTCGATGCCGGCACGCTGCCGCTCCTGCCGGATGCGCTGGCGCTCGCCAACACCCACCAGGCCGGGGGCCTCGCGGCCAACCGCCTCGCGTTCGAGGGGCTCGTGGAGTATGGGCCTGACCTCGACGAGGCCCGTCGGGTGATCCTCTTCGACCCCCAGACCTCGGGTGGTCTCCTCCTCCTCGTCCCGGAGTCCGAGACCGCTGCGCTTCTCGACGCCGTGCCCGGCGCGAGGGCCATCGGGCGCGCCGTGCCGGCGGGACCGAAGCCGTTGATAGTAAGAGGGTAAGCTTCTTTTGACCGCCTCGCTTCCGGCATGGTATCCTGCGCCGCCTTTCGGATGAAGCGCCCCGGGTCCCTGGGGCCCCAGTCCCGCGTCTCCTGGAACGGATGCAGCGAGCCGAGCGCCAACTGACGTTTGTCGTCACCCCCTCGAGGAGGTCCCGATGAGGGACGTGTCCCGTCGTCAGGCCCGGCAGTACGCGCGCGCTCTTCTGGACGTGGCCGAGGGGCGCGGGGACGACGAGGCCCTGCGGATTCGGGACGAGCTGCGCCAGCTCGCCACTCTCTCCTCGAAGCACCACGGCCTGCGGGCCGCCCTCGATGCCCGGGAAGTCACCCTGGCGGACCGGGCCCGGGCCCTGGCGGCCATCGCCCAGAACGCGGGGGCGTCTCCGCTCCTGTCCCGGCTCCTCGAGGTCCTCGCGACAAACGACCACCTCTCGCTCCTGCCGGCGGTGGCCGAGATCTATGGCGAGCTGGTCAATGCCGCCCGGGGAATCGTGCCGGCGGAGGCGACGGGGGCGTTGGGGCTCACCGACGAGCAGGAAAGAGCCCTCGTCAGTGCCCTGAAGACGGCGACGGGGAGCGAGGTCGAGCTCACGAAGAAGGTGGAGCCGGCGGTCCTCGGAGGGCTACGGGTGAAGATGAGAGGCCAGACCTACGACGGCACCGTGGCCGCGCAGCTTCGAAAGCTGCGGCGGAGCCTCGCTTCAGGGGCCTGACAGGAAGGGATCGGGAATGGAGATTCGGTCAGAGGACATCACCAGGATCCTGCGCGAGCAGCTCGGGGACTTCGAAGCGGGCATCGACGTCGCCGAGGTGGGAACGGTTCTCACCGTGGGTGATGGCATCGCGCGGGCCAGCGGCCTCGAACGCTGCATGGCGGGGGAGCTCCTCGAGCTTCCCCAGGGCGTCATGGGCCTCACCCTCAACCTGGAAGAGGACAGCGTGGGTGTGGTCCTCTTCGGTGAGACCGACAAGATCAAGGAAGGCGACGAGGTCCGACGCACCGGGCGCATCATGTCCATGCCCGTGGGCGAGGCCATGCTCGGCCGGGTCGTGAATCCCCTGGGGCAGCCCCTCGACGGTCGCGGCGAGATCGAGACCACCGAGTACATTCCCCTCGAGCGCATCGCCCCCGGCGTCGTCGACCGCCAGCCTGTCCGGGAGCCCCTGCAGACCGGGCTCAAGGCCATCGACGGGATGGTGCCCATCGGTCGCGGCCAGCGTGAGCTGATCATCGGAGACCGCCAGACCGGCAAGACCGCGATCGCCATCGACACCATCATCAACCAGAAGGGCCAGGGCGTCGTCTGCATCTACGTGGCCATCGGTCAGAAGCAATCCACGATCGCCCAGGTCGTGGCCACCCTCGAAGAGTTCGGGGTGATGGAACACACCATCGTGGTGGCCGCCGCCGCCTCGGCGCCCGCTCCCTTTCTCTACATCGCCCCCTACGCCGGCTGCGCCCTGGGCGAGTTCTTCCGGGACAACGGGAAGCATGCGCTGTGCATCTACGACGACCTCTCGAAGCACGCGGCGTCCTACCGGGAGATCTCGCTCCTCCTGCGCCGGCCCCCGGGTCGCGAGGCCTACCCCGGCGACGTCTTCTACCTCCACAGCCGGCTCCTCGAGCGGGCGGCCAAGCTCAACGACAAACGGGGCGGGGGCAGCCTCACCGCGCTGCCGGTCATCGAGACCCAGGCCGGTGACCTCTCCGCCTACATCCCGACCAACGTCATCTCCATCACCGACGGCCAGATCTTCCTCGAGTCCGACCTCTTCCACTCCGGCATCCGGCCCGCCATCAACGTCGGCAACTCGGTGTCCCGCGTGGGCGGCAGCGCCCAGGTGAAGGGAATGAAGACGGTGGCCGGCCGGCTTCGCCTCGACCTGGCCCAGTACCGCGAGATGGCGTCCTTCTCGATGTTCGCCTCCGACCTCGACAAGTCCACGCAGGCGCTGCTCGAGCGCGGCAAGCGGACGACCGAGATTCTCAAGCAGGACCAGTACCACCCGCTGCCGGTGGAGAAGCAGATCGTCATCATCTTCGCCGCCAACAACGGATTCGTGGACGGCCTGCCCCTCACCGACTGCCGCCGGTACGAGAAGGAGCTGTTCTCCTATCTCGACACCCACCAGCCCGACCTCCTCGCGGAGATCGTGGAGAAGAAGGACATCAAGGGCGAGCTCTCCGACAAGATCAGGGCCGCGCTCACCGAGTTCGGGGGGGTCTTCCGCCCGACCGCCCGGGAGGTCGACACCGCGAAGACCGAGCCGGCGGACGAAGCCCTGGAGCAGCAGGGGAGCTGAGCGTCACCCATGCCCGCCCTCATCGACATCCGGCGCCGGATCCGCAGCGTCAAGAGCACCCAGAAGGTCACCAGGGCCATGAAGATGGTCTCGGCGGCCAAGCTGCGTCGCGCCCAGGACGCCATCTTCGCCGCGCGGCCCTTCGCCCGGAAGATGATGGAGGTCCTCAACCGAATGGCCTCCCGGGCGGACCCGCACGCGCACCCCCTCCTCGAGGACCGGGGCGAAGGCAAGGTTCTCGCGGTCGTCATCACCGCGGACAAGGGCCTGTGCGGTGCCTTCAACGCCAACATCATCCGGACCGTTTCGCGCTTCCTGGCCGAGCGCTCCGAGGTCGACGTCTCGTTCTCCTTCGTCGGCCGCAAGGGGCGCGACTTCTTCCGGCGCCGCCAGGTCAAGATTCGCTCCGAGCACGTGGGGGTCTACCAGGCCCTGCGCTTCGAGACCGCCCGCGAGATCGCCGCCGACCTCATCGACGCCTTCACGTCCGGTGATGTGGACCGGGTGTTCCTCGTCCACAACGAGTTCAAGAGCGTCATCCAGCAGCCGCTGGTCGTGGACCGGGTCCTGCCCATCGAGCGCCACGAGATCCGCCCCGAGGACCTCGAGCAGGACTACCTCTACGAGCCGGCTCCCGCGACCATCTTCGAGGACATGCTCCCGAGGCACGTCGAGATGCAGGTGTGGCGGGCGCTCCTCGAGTCCGTCGCGGCCGAGCATGGGGCACGCATGACGGCAATGGACGCCGCCACGAACAACGCGACCGACCTGATCGATCGTCTGACCCTCCACATGAACAAGGTCCGCCAGGCCGCGATCACGAAGGAGATCATCGAGGTCGTTTCGGGCGCGGGCAGCGCCTCCTAGGAGAGCAGGAATCTAGAGATGGCATCTGAGAACGTCGGCCGGGTCGTCCAGATCATCGGTCCCGTCGTGGACGTGGAGTTCGCGGAGACCGTTCCCCCCATCTACCAGGCCCTCCACATCAAGGAGGCCGCCGGGGATGGTGGCGTGGCGGTAGACGTCATCGCCGAGGTGCAGCAGCACATCGGCGACAACCGGGTTCGCTGCGTCTGCATGCACCCCACCGACGGAATGGTCCGGGGGATGAAGGCCACCGACACCGGCAGCCCCATCACCGTCCCCGTCGGTGCCCCCACCCTCGGGCGCGTCCTGAACGTGGTTGGCCAGCCGGTGGACGAGCTGGGCCCGGTCCGGAGCGAGAAGCGCTACCCCATTCACCGCCCGGCCCCCGAGCTGATCGAGCAGTCGACCGAGCTTGAGATGTTCGAGACCGGCATCAAGGTGGTGGACCTCCTCGAGCCCTACCTGCGCGGCGGAAAGATCGGCCTCTTCGGCGGGGCCGGCGTGGGCAAGACCGTCATCATCATGGAGCTCATCAACAACATCGCCAAGAAGCACGGCGGGGTGTCGGTCTTTGCCGGCGTGGGCGAGCGCACCCGGGAGGGGAACGACCTCTGGCTGGAGATGCAGGAGTCCGGGGTCGTCAACATCGAGGAGTTCGAGAAATCCAAGGCCGCCCTCGTCTACGGCCAGATGACCGAGCCCCCCGGGGCCCGGGCCCGGGTGGCCCTGAGCGGGCTGACGGTGGCCGAGTACTTCCGCGAGGAGGAGGGCAAGGACGTTCTCCTCTTCATCGACAACATCTTCCGCTTCACCCAGGCCGGCTCGGAAGTCTCGGCCCTCCTCGGGCGCATGCCCTCGGCGGTGGGCTACCAGCCCACCCTCCAGACGGAGATGGGGGAGCTGCAGGAGAGGATCACCTCCACCCACAAGGGCTCGATCACCTCGGTCCAGGCGATCTACGTCCCCGCGGACGACTACACCGACCCCGCCCCCGCCACCACGTTCGCCCACCTCGACGCCACCACCAACCTGTCTCGGCAGATCGTCGAGCTCGGGATCTACCCCGCCGTCGACCCCCTGGCCTCGACCTCCCGGATCCTCGACCCCCGCATCATCGGCGAGGAGCACTACGACGTGGCCCGCCAGGTGAAGGAGATCCTCCAGAAGTACAAGGATCTCCAGGACATCATCGCCATCCTCGGCATCGACGAGCTCAGCGAGGACGACAAGCTCACGGTGGCCCGGGCCCGCAAGATCCAGAAGTTCCTCTCGCAGCCCTTCCACGTGGCCGAGCAGTTCACCGGCATCCCCGGCAAGTATGTCTCCCTCAAGGACACCGTGCGCAGCTTCAAGATGATCGCCGACGGCGAGCTCGACGACCTCCCGGAGCAGGCGTTCTACATGGCTGGCCCCATCGAGGACGTCCTCGAGCAGGCCAAGACCATGAAGGACTGAGCCGGCGCCATGCCCCTGCCCGAGAAGATCGACCTCGAGATCGTCACCCCGGAGGGACTGCTTCTCCATGAAGACGTCGACGAGCTCATCGCCCCCGGCAAGGAGGGCTACTTCGGGGTCCGTCCCGGGCACACGCCCCTTCTCGCCAGCCTCGGGGTCGGAGCCCTCTCGTACCGCCAGGGCGAGGCGTGGCACGACCTGACCTGCTTCTGGGGATGGTGCGAGGTTCTTCCCGACAAGGTCAGCGTCCTCGCCGCCCTCGGTGAGCGCGCCGAGGACATCGACGTCGGTCGGGCCGAGACCGCCCTCAAGGCGGCCGAGGAGCGTATGAAGCGAATCAAGGGCGAGGAGGACTACGAGGATGTCCGCGAGGCCTGGGCCCGCGCGGTGACGCGCCTCGGGGTGGCCCACAAGCAGAGGAACCGCTGACCCCCGGCCGTCCCCGCGCGTCGTGGCCGGATGCAACGCCATGATTGGCCTGCTCCAGGTCCTGTACCGCTACCGCGCCCTGATCTCCAGCCTCGTCTCGCGCGAGCTCAAGGCCCGCTACCGGGGCAGCGTCCTGGGCTTCCTGTGGAGCTTCATCAACCCGCTCCTGCTGCTCCTGACGTACACGCTCGTCTTCACGATCATCCTGCGCGTGCCCCAGACCGAGCGCATGTCGCCGTACTACCTGTTCTTCTTCTCCGGCCTCCTGCCCTGGACCTGGTTCGCGAGCTCCCTCCTGGAGTCGTCGTCGGTCCTCATCGCCGGCGGCAACCTGATCAAGAAGGTCCTCTTCCCGGCGGAGGTCCTGCCCACGGTCACCGTCCTCGCCAACCTCGCGAACTTCCTGCTGGGCCTGCCGATTCTCCTCGGGTTCCTCGCCTGGGAGGGGCGGCTCTCGGTCTCGCTCCTCCTGCTCCCCCTCCCCATCATCGTTCAGCTGGTGTTCACCCTGGGCTGCGCCCTGTTTCTCTCGGCTCTGACCGTGCACTTCCGGGACCTGGGCAACATCCTCGCCCATGTCCTGCAGCTGTGGTTCTTCGCCACCCCGATCCTCTACGACGTCGAGATTCTCCAGGGCACAGTGCGCCAGCTGATGCGCCTCAATCCCATGGGACACGTCATCATCTCCTATCAGCAGATGCTGCTCTTCGGCTACTTCGACCACTGGCGGGGGCTCGCGGGGTCGCTGGTGGCGGGCATCGTGGCCCTCGGGATCGGCGCCTTCGTGTTCGACCGGCTGCGCGACACCCTGTCGGAGGGCGTGTGACCGACGCCGCCATCGTCGCCCGCGACGTGTCGAAGCTCTACCGGCGCCACCTGGGGCGGCACCAGTTCAGGACCCTCAAGAGCGCACTGCTCACCGGCAGCCTCATCAGCGACCTCGCTCCCGCCGAGACGTTCACCGCCCTCGACGGCGTGTCGTTCGACGTGCCCCGCGGCTCGACCTTCGGGGTGATCGGCGAGAACGGCTCGGGGAAGTCGACTCTGCTGAAGCTGGTGGCCGGCATCGCGCGGCCCTCCGCGGGGACCCTGGCCGTCGACGGCCGCGTCTCCGCTCTCATCGAATTGGGTGCCGGTTTTCACCCGGAGATCTCCGGCCGTGAGAACGTCGTCATCAACGGGATCATGCTCGGCCTCACCCGGCGCGAGGTCGAGGCGCGCTTCGACGAGATCGTGGCCTTTGCCGAGCTCGAAGACTTCATCGACGCCCCGGTCAAGACCTACTCCTCGGGGATGTACATGCGCCTCGGCTTCGCGGTGGCCATCCACGTCGAGCCCGACGTTCTCCTCGTCGACGAGGTCCTGGCCGTGGGCGACGAGGCCTTCACCCGCAAGTGCCTCGACAAGATCTCGGAGTTCCACCGCCGGGGGAAGACCATCGTCTTCGTGACCCACACCCTCGGCCTCGTCGCCAAGATGTGCGATGACGTGCTCTGGCTCCGCCGCGGAAAGATCGCCGACCGGGGCGACCCCCAGAGGGTCGTCGACGCCTATCTCACCTACGTCGCCGGCGGCGAGGACGCGCGGCTGCTGGCCCAGCAGGCGTCGACTCAGGCAGCGCTGCCCGAGGCCGGGCCGGATGACGAGCCGCGCGCCGGGGGCTACCGGCCCGGCCGCTGGGGCAGCCGCGAGGTGGAGATCTCCGGCGTCCGGCTCCTCGACGACCGGAACCAGGAGCGCCGCGTCTTCGCCCCCGGGGAGGCCCTGACCCTCTCGCTGGCGGTCCGGGCGGAGCGTCCGGTGGAGGACTTCGTCTTCGGCCTCGGTCTCTTCGCGGCCGACGGGACCCACCTCTACGGCACGAACACCGACATCGAAGCGTTCCAGCCTCGACGCCTCGAGGGAACCGGGGAGGTGCGCCTCCTGATCGAAGATCTTCGCCTCGTGGAGGGAACCTACTTCGTGGACGTGGCCGCCCACCGCAAGGACGGCACGCCCTACGACTACCACCGCGGGCTCACCACCTTCCGTGTCAAGAGCCGCGTCAAGGACGTGGGTGTGTACCGGCCCCGGCACCGCTGGGCCTTCGAGGGAAACATCACGATGGACGCCCCCGCGGAGAGGCCCGAGCTCGACCTGGGCGAAGAGCCCTCCGCCTGACGCCGCTCCGAGCCGCCGGCCCAGGCGCCCGGGCGCCGGCACCGGCTATGCTTGGTGAGATGGGACACCGCGCTACCGAACTCGCCCACCTCGTCTCCGAGCGGGGCCGCTGGCGCGACGAGGGGCGCCGTGTCGTCCTCACCAACGGCTGCTTCGACCTGCTGCACCCCGGCCACGTGGCCCTCCTCGAAGCGGCAAGAAGCGAGGGGGACGTGCTGGTCGTGGCCCTCAACTCCGATGCTTCGGTGCGCGGCCTCAAGGGCGAAGGACGCCCCCTCATCCCCGAGGCGGAGCGCACCGAGGTCCTTCTCGCCCTCGAGCCGGTGGACCGCGTGGTGGTCTACGGGGAGCCCACGCCGCTGGAGGTGATCCGGGCGCTTCTCCCCGATGTTCTCGTCAAGGGCGCGGACTGGGCGGCCGACGCCATCGTGGGCCGCCCGGAGGTCGAAACCGCCGGGGGGTGGGTGGTGCGGGTGCCCCTCCAGGCGGGCCGGTCCACCTCCGCCCTCCTCGACCGTGTCCGCCGGCCGTGACGGCACGGGACCTCAGCTGGCTGTCCCCCCTGGCCGCGCTCCCGACCGTGACCGAGGCCCGTTCCGCCCTCGAAGAGCGGGGCCGCGTGGACCTCTCCGGTCTCACCGGAGCGGCGCGGGCGCTCTTCCCCCTTCTCATCGCCGATCCTCCGGTCCTCGTGGTGGTGCCCCGCGAGCGCGACGTGGACGAGACCGCGGAGGACCTGCAGACGCTCGCCGGCGAGGCGGGACTCGAAGGTGCGGTCGTGGCCCTTCCCGCCCCGGGGCCCCCGCCCTTTCGCGGGCTCCCGCGACACGTGGACGCCTCGGCCCGCCGGGCCGCCGCGCTCCTCGCGGCCGGCGCCGGCGACGCTCGCGCCCTCGTGGCCTCCCCCGCCGGCCTGTTGCGGCCGAGCCTCGCGCCGTCCCTCCTCGAGACGCGAGTGGTTCACCTCGCCGCGGGCGAGGAGATGACCCCGGAGATCCTCCTCGAGGCACTCGAGGAGGGCGGGTACGTGCGGGAGGACCCCGTCACCTCTCCTGGCCAGATGGCCCGCCGGGGTGGCATCCTCGACGTCTATCCCACCGACGGAGAGGGGCCGGTCCGGATCGAGTTCTTCTCCGACACCGTCGAGAGCCTGCGACGCTTCGACCCCGACACCCAGCGCACCGTCGCCCCGCTCGAGACACTCGTCACCCTGCCGTTGTCGGACGTCTTCGCCACCCGCTCCGTGATCGCCGCCCTCCTTCCGATCCTCCGGGATCGGTTTCACGGTCTCCGCGAGGCCGAGTCCCTCGTCGAGTCCGTCGACCGGGGCCTCGTGCCCGAGATCCTCGTCGATCTCGTCCCCCTCGTGCCCGACGCCACCGTCGCTCCCTGGCATCACCTCCCCGCGGGGGCGGCCGTGGCCGTGGTCGAGCCGGAGGCGGTGGTCCAGGAGGCCGAAGGACTCTGGGCCCGCGCCGTGGAGGACTGGGAGAGACGCCAGGCCGGCGTCGTCCCCCGTCCGGAGGAGGCCCTCGTCTCCGTCGGGGACCTCCGCCGCCGGCTCGAGGCGGCCCCCGCCATCCGGGTGCGCGAGGTCGACACCGCTGGCGACGCTTCGTCCGTCCACGTGGCCTGCCGTCCGGCGTCGTCCTACGCCGGGGACGTGCGTCGTCTCGCGGATGACCTGGCCCGGGCGTCGGGTCGGACCGTCATCCTCCTCGGCAACACCGGCCGGGCCGCCCGCCTCGGCGATGTCCTGCGCGAGGCCGGCCTTGGAGTGGGCCCGGCTGACGACGTCGAGACACGAGTGGGAGTCCTCTCGAGT
The DNA here is from genome assembly GCA_022340585.1 of Acidobacteriota bacterium. Lineage (GTDB taxonomy): Bacteria > Acidobacteriota > Vicinamibacteria > Fen-336 > Fen-336 > JAJDNS01. The sequence continues at coordinate 21,487 of JAJDNS010000073.1, read as the reverse complement.
GGATTCGATCTTCCCGAGGCCGGCCTCTCGGTCCTCGCCGACGGCGACGTCTTCCCCGAAGAGGTGCACCTGCACACCCGGGGCCGCCAGCGAGGCCTGAGGAGCTTCCTCTCGGACTTCCGGGACCTGCAGGTGGGCGACCTCGTGGTGCACGAGGAGCACGGCATCGGCCGCTTCCTCGGGCTCGAGACCCTCGAGCTCGGCGGCTCCCCCCGCGAGTTCATGGTCCTCGGCTACAAGGGTGGCGACAAGCTCAAGGTCCCGATCGAGACGTTCGACCGCGTCCAGAAGCACACCAGCGCCGAGGGTGTCCGGCCCCAGATCGACCGTCTCGGCAGCGGCAACTGGGAGAAGGTCAAGAGGCGGGTCAAGAAGGCCATGCGCGACATGGCCCAGGAGCTCCTGAAGCTGTACGCGGAGAGGAGAGCCCGACCCGGTCACGCCTTCACCGGGGAGAGTCCCTGGCAACGCGAGTTCGAAGAGGCGTTCGAGTACGAGGAGACACCCGACCAGGCCCAGGCCATCACCGAGGTCGCGAAGGGGATGGCCGCCCCGCAGCCCATGGACCGTCTCGTCTGCGGCGACGTCGGCTACGGCAAGACCGAGGTGGCCATGCGGGCGGCCATGCGCTGCGTCCTCGACGGCAAGCAGGTGGCGCTCCTGGCCCCCACGACGGTCCTTGCCTTCCAGCATTGGAAGACGTTCCGCAAGCGCTTTGCGCCCTTCCCGGTCGTGGTGGAGATGATCTCGCGCTTCCGCAAGCCACGTGAGGTCAAGGCCGTCCTGGGCCGCGTGGCCGACGGAGGCGTCGACGTCCTGATCGGGACCCACCGTCTCCTGTCCAGGGACGTGGTGTTTCGGGACCTCGGGCTCCTCGTCGTCGACGAGGAGCAGCGCTTCGGGGTGGCCGCCAAGGAGCGCCTGAAACACCTCAAGACGGGCGTGGACTGCCTGACGCTGTCCGCCACCCCCATCCCGCGCACGCTGCAGATGGGGCTCTCCGGGATCCGGGACATGTCGGTCATCGAGACTCCCCCCAAGGACCGCCTCGCCATCCAGACATCCATCGTCAAGTTCTCCACCGACGTCATCGCGGCGGCCATCCGTCAGGAGCTTGCCCGGGACGGCCAGGTGTTCTTCGTCCACAACCGGGTGGAGTCCATCTACTCCCTGGCCAGCCTCGTCCAGCGTCTCGTCCCCGAGGCCCGGGTGGCGGTGGCGCACGGCCAGATGCCGGAGGCCCAGCTCGAGAAGGTCATGCTCGCATTCGTCGAGGGCCGCGCGGATGTCCTGGTGGCGACCACGATCGTCGAGAACGGGCTCGACATCCCTCGGGCCAATACCATGCTCATCAACCGCGCCGACCGCTACGGGCTGGCGCAGCTCTACCAGCTGCGCGGGCGCGTCGGCCGCGCGGACCGGCGGGCCTACGCGTACCTCCTCGTGCCCCCGGGGACGGTCCTCTCGGAGATCGCCCGCAAGCGTCTGGCTGCCATCCGCGAGTTCTCCGACCTGGGGGCGGGGTTCCGGATCGCCGCTCTCGACCTCGAGCTGCGGGGCGCCGGGAACCTGCTGGGAGGCCAGCAGAGTGGCCACATTCAGGCGGTGGGGCTGGACCTCTACGTGAAGCTCCTGGAGCAGACGATCCTGGAGCTGAAGGGCGAGCCCTCGAAGGAGACCCCCAGGGCGACCCTCAACCTCGGCCTCGAGATGCGCATCCCTCCCGGCTACGTCCCCGAGGTCCATCAGCGCCTGTCCCTCTACAAACGGGTCAGCCAGCTGCGCCACCGCGACGAGCTCGACTCCCTGCGCGCCGAGATCCGTGACCGCTATGGACCACCCACGACGGAGGTGGAGGGGCTCCTGCGCTACGCTGAGCTCCGCCTCCGCTCGGAGGCCCTGCGCGTGACCCAGGTCGACCTCTCGGCCCGGGCCCTGCGCCTGAGTCTCGACGCCACCACCCCGATCGCCCCCCAGGCCCTCGTCGACCTGGTGGGGGAACGCCCGGGAGCGGCACTGAACCCCGAGGGCTTCAGCTGGCCGCTGTCGCCGGGGGAGCCAGCCCTCGATGGCCTCGAGGCCCTCCTCGAACGGCTGCACGACAGCCTATAATCCCTTCGCGCTCCCATGGTGACCCGCCCCCTCCCTCTTGCCATCGTCGGTGCCGCGGTCCTCCTCGGCTCGTGCCAGGAGGCCGATCCGGTCGTTCTGAGCCTGGACGGAGACACCGTTCGCCGCAGTGATTTCGAGCGGCACGTCGCCTCCGTGGAGGCACGGGGGCTCGGCCCCCTGGCGCCGGAGGTGCGGCAGGGCCTCCTCGAGACGTTCCTCGAGGAGCAGGTACTCCTCATCGAGGCGCGGCGTCGCGGCCTGCTGGACCCGGCCGCGGCGCCCGAGGAGGAGCAGCGGGCGGTTGTCCGTCTGCTGGCCGAGGCCGTGCCCCCTCCCGACGTGACGGAGGAGGAGATCGAGGCCTACTTCGAAGCCCACGCCGCCGATCTTCGTGTCCCCGCCACCGTGACCCTGCGGCAGATCCTCGTGGGGACCCTGAACGAGGCCCGCGACCTGAAGCGGCGCCTCCTCCGCGACCCCCGATCCTTCGAGACGCTCGCCGGCAGCCGCTCGATCGGCCCGGAGGCCTCGGGCGGGGGCGTCATGGGGACCTTCGAGCGGGGCCAGCTGCCGAGCGAGCTCGAGGAGGCGGCCTTCACCCTGGAGCCCGGCGAGACGAGCCAACCCATTGAGACCTCGCTCGGGTATCATGTTCTCAGGGTGGATTCCCGCCAGCCGGCTCGCGAGCTCTCCCTGGAGGAGGCACGCGGGTGGATCCGCGAACGCCTGACCCGGGAGAGGGCAGACGCGGCCGTGCGGGCCTTCGTGGCGGGCCTCCTCTCCCGGGCCAGGGTGAACCATGAGGCGGCTTCTCGTACTGACTCTTCTTCCTAGCCTGCTCGGGGTCGCGGGTGCGGCGCCCGCTCGGGCAGACATCATCGAGCGCATCATCGCCAAGGTGAACGGTGAGATCATCACCCTCACCGAGTTCCAGGAGCGACAGATCGCAGCGGCCCAGGCGGCGCGGATCACGCCGGACCAGATCGGAACCTTTCTGCGGGAGAACAACGCACGGCTCCTCCAGGAGGCGATCGACGAGATCCTCCTCGTCCAGAAAGCCGAAGATGCCGGTCTCGGGCTTCGTCCCGAGTACGTGGACGAGGTCATCGAGGGGATCAAGAAGGACAACAAGATCGAGACCGAGGAGCAGTTCCAGGCGGCCCTCGCCCAGGAGGGGATGAGTCTCGACGATCTGCGCGCCAACATCACCAAGTCGATGACCCAACGCATGATCATCCAGCGTGACATCGAGCCCAAGATCAGCGTCTCCGAGGAGCAGATGCGGGAGGAGTACGAGAACAAGAAGGACACGGAGTTCACCAGGCCGGCGACCGTCACCCTCCAGGAGATCTCCATCCCCGAGGACGCGGGGGGGATGGTCCTCGCCCAGGAGATCGTCAAGCGGGCCCGCGCGGGCGAGGATTTTCCCAGCCTCGCGCGCACCCATTCCGCCGCGCCCACGGCCGAGAACGGTGGAGATCTGGGCGAGATCTCCCAGGGCGACATGAGCCCCGACCTCGAGAAGGTGGCGTTCTCCCTGTCGGTCGGGGAGGTGTCGGATCCCATCCGGATCGGTGACGGCTATCGGATCCTGAAGGTGGTGGCCCGGACGTCCGAGAGCGTCGTTCCCTTTGCCACCGCCAAGAACCAGATCCGTAGCGTGATGATGGCGTCCCGCTTCAAGGACGCGTACGACGCCTACATCGCCGAGGTCCGGGAGGGTGCGGACATCGAGCTGAGGGTGCGTGAGGTCCCCCTCAAACTCACCGGGCCGGTGCCGGAGGACACCCTGTTCGAGGGCGTGGATCCCTTCTCGATGATGGGGACCGGCCCCGCCCCGTCGGGCCTAGAGCCCGCTGGGCCCGCGGCCTCCTCCGGTGGTTACGGCTCGCCCACGGGGGAGGGCGACGAGATCAGCACCACGCCCCAGGCGGCCCCGCAACGCATCGTGCCGGGTCCGCCTCTGGATGGCGAGATCTCCACGACCCCGCAAGCCAGCCCGGAGCGCATCGCGCCGGCAGACCCGTCGGAGAGCCCGCCGGAGTCCGAGTAGGAGGCACACCCGCCTCCGCCCCGACGAGCCCGGTCTACGACAGGCCGCGTGGGGTAGGATCTGTCACGGGTTGGCCAGACAGAACAGGGCGCGGCGCCCGGACGAGACCGACGAGGCAGGCTTCTTCGAGGAGGTGTACGCCCTCATCGCGCAGATCCCGCGCGGACGGGTCGTCACCTACGGTCAGGTGGCCGCGCTCCTGGGGGTCCCACGCGGCGCACGGGCCGTGGGCTGGGCCCTGCGGGTCCTCGACGAGTCCCGCGCGGCCACCGTGCCCTGGCACCGCGTGGTCGGCGCCGGGGGTCGGATCTCACTCCGCGCCGGCAGTGGCCCCACGGTCCAGCGCCGCCGCCTCCGCGCCGAGGGCGTCCGCTTCCGCAACGGCCGCATCGACCTGACCCGCTACGGAGTTCTCAGCAGCCTACCCACGAGTCCCCGAGCCCAGAGGCCATCGTCCTAGAGCCCCAGAGGGGTCAGGTCGTGAGCCCACTCGTCTTCGCTCACTCCACCCCGCCCCACTCTTCTCAACAGACCTGACCCCAGCGTACCCGGGAAACCCGAGACCCGTCCTAGAGACCCAAAGGGGTCAGGTCGTGAGAACACCGCGAATCACCCACCCCACCTCGCCTCACTCGCCTCAACAGACCTGACCCCAGCGTACCCGGAGCTAGGACACTCGGGGCAGCTGCAGACGCTCGCGGGCGCTCTGCCGAACGAGACGCTCGATCGCCTCCTCGAGGGAGTGGGAGTCCACGCGACCCCGGTGCCGCTGGGCGGCCCGACCGGCCTCGGCCCGCAGCTCCTCGAGCTCCTGGGTGGACAGAGCCTCGAGCGCCGCCGCCGAGACCAGCGCGTCGATCCGCTCCAGACGTTGCCCCAGGTAGTCCCAGTTCGGACGTCCCGCCACCGCCACGAGGTCGCTCACCTCCTCGACCTCCTGGAGGGGCAGGGCCGCGGCCCGGGGGGGCAGCTCCTGCAGCCGCTGGTGCAGCTCGCTCAGCCGCTCCGCCAGTTCCGGCAGGCTCGGCCGCGCGACCTCCTGTCTGGCCGGTCGCCCGCCGCGGGGGTCCCCGGCGGCGAGCTGCTCGACGCGCCGACGGCAGAAGGCGAGGCTCGAGATGGAGGGGTCGGCCTCGAAGGCCAGGTCGATGGCCACCAGGACGGTGGCCAACGGAACCCCGGCGTCGTGCCATCCCCGGGCGATGGCGAACTCCCGGGGCGAGAGCACGTGGTCGACGCCCCGCCGGCTTCTCAGCGCGGCCTCGATCGCCTCGAGGAAGGCCTCCAGGCCCGGGTCCCGGGGGGGCGGGGTTCTTTCGTTCACACCGGCACCACGTCGAACTGCTCCTGATGCAGGAGCGGGTCGCCCTGGACGGCGATGTCCCCGCCCACCAGGTCGGAGAGCGCGCGCAGGACGACGGCCTGGGCGCCGGCCAGGGCTCGAGCCACCTCGGGATTCACGCGCAGGACGAGGCGCTGCCCGCGCATGTCTGCGGCGATCTTCCGCACCTCTTCGTAGATCTCCGCGCACACGGTGGACACGCTCTTGACCTGGCCGCTGCCCGAGCAGTAGGGGCAGGGCTGCATCAGGAGCCGGCCGAGGGACTGCTTGACCCGCTTCCGGGTGAGGATGATGAGACCGAACTCGTTGACCGAGAGCAGCTTCGTCGGGGAGCGATCCTTGCGGAGCTCCTGCTCGAGCGACCGCATCACGTCCCGCCGGCTCTTGCGCTCCTCCATGTCGATGAAATCCACGACGATGATCCCGCCCAGATCTCGGAGACGGATCTGGCGCACGATCTCACGAACGGCGTCGAGGTTCGCCTTCAGCAGGGTCTCCTCGAGCTGGGACTTGCCGACGAAGCGACCGGTGTTGACGTCGATGGCGACGAGGGCCTCGGTCTGGTTGATCACGATGTAGCCGCCGGAGGGAAGCCAGACCTTCGAGCGCAGGGCCCGCTCGATCTCGGCGGTGACACCGTACTCCTCCATGAGCGCCATGGGACCCGAATGCAGCCGGACCCGGGACGCCAGCGCCGGCTCCAGCGCGCGCACCAGGTCGAGCGTGCGCGCGAAGGTCTCCTGGTCGTCGAGGCGGATCGAGGCGACGTCCTCGGACAGCAGATCGCGGAGCAGCCGCTCGACCAGAGAGGGCTCGCGGTAGAGCAGCACCGGTGCCCGGTTGCGGGAAGCGTGGGCGCGGACCTCATCCCAGGTCCGCGAGAGGTAGCCACCGTCACGGAAGAACGCCTCCGGGCTCTTCCCCTGTCCGGCGGTCCGGGCGATCAGGCCTCCTCCACCTCGCTCCTGCCGGATCTCCTTGAGGATGGTCTTCAGCCGCCGCCGCTCCTCCTCGTCGGTGATCTTGCGCGAGACCCCGACGTGCTCCACCGTCGGCATGAGGACCAGGTAGCGTCCGGGCAGCGACACATGGGAGGTGATGCGCGCGCCCTTGGTGCCCAGGGGCTCCTTCAGGACCTGGACCACCACCTCCTGCCCCTCGCTCAGACGGTCCTCGATCGGAGCCCGGCGATCGGTGGTGACCTCCTCGTCGGTCAGCAGGTTCTCGGGGAGCTCCTCGAAGACGTCGGTCGCGTGGAGGAAGGCGTCGCGCTCGAGACCGAGGTCCACGAATGCCGACTGCATGCCGGGCAGGACGCGGGTCACTCGTCCCTTGTAGATGCTCCCCACGATGCCGCGCTGCGCCTCCCGCTCGAGGAAGAGCTCGGAGACGACTCCGTCCTCGAGGAGCGCGACGCGGGTTTCTTCGGGACGCGTGCTGACGACGAGTTCTCTGGCCATTTGGACCCGGGGGCGGCATCGGCGGCCGCCCGGTGAGAGGGGAGGGCGCTTTGCTGGAACGACATCAGTTCGCGAAGCGCCGCATCCGGACGCTGAGGATCAGCCCGATGCCCATCAGGGTCGCGAGCACGGACGAGCCGCCGTAGCTCAGGAGGGGCAGCGGAAGCCCCTTCACGGGCACCAGACCCGCGACCATGGCGACATTGTACACGACCTGAAAGGCCAGGCTGGCGGTGATGCCCGCGGCGAGAAACGCGCCGAGCCGGTCGCGGGCGAGGCGTGCGGTCTCGAGCATGCGCCACAGGAGCAGGAGGTACAGGCCGAGGGCCCCCACGACCCCCGCGAAGCCCAGCTCCTCGGCGAGGACCGAGAAGATGAAGTCAGTGTGTCGTGCCGGGAGATACCCGAGCTGGCCCTGGCTGCCGTCCAGATACCCTCGTCCGACGAGCCCCCCCGAGCCGACCGCGATCTGTGACTGGATCTTCTGGTAGCCGGCCCCCTTCGGGTCGAGGCTCGGGTCGAGGAACGTGTAGATACGCGTCTTCTGGTAGTCCCGCAGGAAGGGCCACGTCAGGGCCGAAGCCAGAAGCATCACGAGGACGAGGCCGACCACCGCCCGCATGCGCAGCCCGGCGAGGAACGCGATGGCGAAGAGCAGGGGCACGAGACAGGCCGCGGTGCCCAGATCGGGCTCGCGGGCGATGAGCAGGGCCAGCAGGCCCACCGCCACCCCGGGCCACAGCAGGTCGCGCAGGCCGAGGCTCTCCTGCCGGTACTCGGCGAACATCCGGGCCACGACGACAGCGGCGGCGATCTTCACGAACTCGGACGGCTGGAGCTGAAAGCCCCCGATCACGATCCAGCGACGAGTCCCGGCGATGACGGGGGCAAACCGGAGCACGTAGACGAGGGCCGCGGCCGACAGGACGTAGAGGATCATGGCTCGGTCGGCGAGGCGGCGGTAGTCGGTGGCGGCCGCTCCCACCAGCATCACCAGCCCGATCCCCACGAGGACGAACTGCTTCAGGTAGAGGTCGGGGCTGCTCCCGGTGTGGGTGGCCGAGTAGATCATCGCGACCCCCACCAGCGACAGCACGAGGGCGCTCGCCACGAGCACCCAGTCGACGTTGTAGAGGAGCCGGCGGTCGATTCCGAAGGGCACGTCAGTCTCCCACCGTAGCCGGCGGGGCCTCGGCCGGCGCCACCCGGCCCCGCAGGGCAAAGAACCGAACGAGGATGTCGTGGGCGACGCCCGCCGCCACTCCCGAGCTGCCGGCGTGCTCGACGAGGACGGCGAGAGCGATCTGAGGATCGTCCTTCGGGGCGAAGGCCACGAACCAGCCGTGGGGCCGGAGCGAGGGGTCGTCGGGGGCCCGCTCCAGGTGGGTCCTGGAGACCACCTGGGTCGTGCCGGTCTTGCCGCCCACCTCGACGTGGCGCAGGCGGGCGCGCCAGCCCGTTCCCTCCGCCACCACCGCCAGCATCCCGTCCTTCACCACCTCGAGCGTCCTCTCGGAGATGCCGAGAGACCGCGGAGGCTCGACCGCCGGCCTCTGGCCGCCGGTCTCGCGGACGAGGTGGGGGGTGACGAGGCGACCTCCGTTGGCAATGATCGCTGCGACCCGGGCCATCTGCAGGGGGGTGGCGCTGACCTGGCCCTGGCCGATGGCCACCGACACCGTCTCTCCCGGGAACCACGGCTCCTTCTGCACCCGCTGCTTCCACTCGGGGCTGGGCACGAGGCCGCCCAGCTCGTGGGGGAGATCCACGCCCGTGGGCACCCCCAGGCCCATGCGCTTGGCCCAGGCCGCGATCCGTTCGATCTCGAGTCGCAGGCCCACCTGGTAGAAGAAGACATTGCAGGACTTGGCCAGAGCCCGCCGGACGTCGACGACACCGTGCCCCCCGGCGACGCTGCAGTGGCGAACCCGGTCGTAGACTCGGAGGTAGCCGGGGCAGTAGAACGTGGTCGAAGGGGAGATGACGCCCTCCTCGAGGGCGGCGGTGGCCATGATGATCTTGAACGTGGAGCCCGGCGAGTACTGGCCCTGGATGGCGCGGTTCATGAGGGGCGTCTGCGGGTCGTTGGCGAGCATCGTCCACAGCATGGGGTCGATCCCGGTCGTGAACTCGTTGGGGTCGTAGGCCGGCATCGAGGTCATGGCGAGGATCTCGCCGGTCTTCGGGTCGAGGGCCACCGCGCTGCCTCCCTGGTCCCCGAACGCGCGCTCGGCCGCCGCCTGCAGCGCGGCGTCCAGGGTGAGGGTGAGGCTCGGCCCGTCCTCTGGCGGCTGGCGCTGCGCCTCCTTCACCTCCAGGCCCCGGCTGTTGACGATCACCCGGCGGTACCCGTCGAGCCCCATGAGCGCGCGGTTGTACCGTGCCTCGACACCGGCCTGGCCGACCAGGGCCCCCGACTGGAGACCCTCGAACTCGGGGGTCTCGAGCTGTCTCTCCGTGATCTCTCCCACCCGCCCCAGCGCGTGGGCGGCGGCCGAGGCCAGGGGGTAGTAACGCAGCGGCACCACCTCGACCCTGACCTCCGGCAGCTCGAGTCGGTGCGCCTCGAGGGCGGCAACCTCGGAGACCGTAGCGTCGGCCCGCACGATGACGGGTCGATAGGTCCCCCGTTTGGCCAGGCGCTCGCGGATCGCGGCCTCCCCGGTGCCGAGAGTGCGCGCGATGCCGCTCACCACGTGGTCCAGGTCCTCCACGTGCTCGGCCGTGAGCACCACGTTGAACGACGGCCGATTGCCCACCAGCAGCCTTCCCTCGCGGTCGAGGAGTGGCCCCCGGGGGGCGGCCAGCCTCACCACCCGGGAGCGGTTGTTCTCGGCGAGGTCCTGGAAGTGGCGGGCGCGGAGGACCTGCAGGTTCCAGAACTGCAGGAGAAGCAGGGCGATGAGCGCGGCCACCACCGCCTGCACCACCGCGAGGCGGGACTGAACCGGGCGCAGATCCTCGTAGAGTCTCAACTGCCCCGCCTCACCGCTCGGACCTCTGCAGCTGCCGGTCGATCATGGTGTACAGCGCACCACCGGCCACCGCGGTGAGCGTCGCCCGCGAGGCGAGGGTCACGGGGCTCATGGGCGATGCCTCGATGCCGAAGACCGAGGCCAGCCATTGGACGAGAAGCGCGTCGGCGACAGCGGCGAGAAGCAGGATCAGCACCCGGGCCGAGGCGCCGCTGATGAGGAAGTGGCTGCCCGCCGCGCCCACGACGAAGCCCACGAGCAGCTTTGCCAGCGCGGAGAGGCCGAGGATCGGCCCCCCGAAGAGCAGGTCCTGCACCCACCCCGCGGCCACTCCGGCCAGCATCCCCTGGCCCTCGCCGCCGCTGAGGCCGCAGTAGACCACGACGAGCAGGAACGGATCGAGGTACCGTCCGGGCCCGGAGACGAGGTACCCGAGAGCGGTCTCCACGAGGACCGCCCCCAGGATGGCCACCGCGGTCCAGAAGAGGCGTCTCACTGCACCACCTCCGGGGTCTCCAGGTCCTCTTCCTCGCGCAGGACCACCAGGACCTCCTCGAGGCGATCGAAGCGGGCCGAGGGCTGAACCCGGACCTCGTGGAACAGTGCCGAGCCCTTCCCCACGTAGCTGACCCGGCCCACCACCAGGCCCTTGGGGTAGATTCCGTCCACCCCCGAGGTCACCACCACGTCCCCGTTGGCGATCTCGGCCCGCTCCGGCACGTACTTGAGGATCAGGTCGTTGGCGCCGGCCTCCGGCTGCACCACCTGACCAGAAACGACCCCGGTCGCCCGGGTCCGTTCGACGAGGACGCCAGCCCCGCTGTCGCGATCGAGAAGCACCTGCACGCGCGCGGCGTGGGGTCCCACCGCGATCACGCGTCCCACCACCCCGGTGGAGCTCATCACCGGCGCGTTCAAGGTCACCCCGCTCGTCGTTCCGCGGTCGATGGTGAGGCTGCGGAACCAGGGCACGCCATCACGGCTGATGACCGTGGCCACCTGCGTGCGCAGGGGCAGGATCTCGCGCAGGCCGAGGATGTCACGGAGCCGCTCCGCCTCCCGGGCGAGGTGGGAGCGCTCCTGGAGCAGGGCCTCGAGGTAGCGCACGCGTTCCTCGAGACGACGGTTCTCCCGGTAGGTCTCCCGGTGGAAGCCGTAGCCATCCCACAGCTCCCGGAACCCATAGACCGTCGCGCCCATGCCGCGCTGCAGGGGGGACAGGAGGGTGAACAGGCCTCGCTGAAGCAGGGACACACCGCCTCCCCCGTCCACCTGGTGGCTGATCGCTGCGAAGTGCAGGACCACCAGCAGGACGAGGAGGATTCGATTCCTTCGCGCGTCGACGACTGCGGCCACGCCCCGGGCCCTCAGTCCAGCGAGATCTTTCGCAGCAGGTCGAGGTTCGAGAGCATCTTGCCGGTCCCGAGCACCACCGAGCTCAGCGGGTCCTCGGCCACGGAGACCGGCAGCCCCGTCTCCTCGCGCAGCAGGCGATCCAGGTTCTTCAACAGGGAGCCACCTCCGGTGAGGACGATGCCCCGATCCACGATGTCCGCCGACAGCTCCGGCGGCGTGCGCTCGAGCGCCACCCGCACCGCGTTGACGATGACCGCCACCGGCTCCTGCAGAGCCTCGCGAATCTCGGCGTCGGTGACGGTCAGCGTCTTGGGTATGCCCTCGATCAGGTCGCGGCCCTTGATCTCCATTGTGACCGGGTCGTCCATGGGAAACGCGCTCCCGATCTCGAACTTCACCTGCTCGGCAGTCCGCTCGCCCACCAGGAGGTTGTACTTCTTCTTGATGTACTGGATGACGGCCTCGTCCATCTCGTTGCCGGCCACCCGGACCGACTTCGAGTACACGATCCCGGCGAGGGAGATGACGGCGATGTCGGTGGTGCCACCACCGATGTCGATGACCATGTTGCCGCTGGGCTCGGTGATGGGGAGCCCGGCTCCGATGGCCGCGGCCATGGCCTGGTCGACCAGGTAGACCTCGGAGGCCTTGGCCTTGAGCGCGGAGTCCTTGACCGCGCGCTTCTCGACCTGGGTGACCTCGGAGGGGATCCCGACGACGATGCGTGGTCGCACCAGCGTCGAGCGGTTGTGGGCACGGTGGATGAAGTGCGAGAGCATCTTCTCGGTGATCTCGAAGTCGGCGATGACCCCGTCCTTCATGGGACGGATGGCCACGATGTTGCCGGGCGTCCGACCCAGCATCTCCTTGGCGTCCCGGCCCACCGCCTCGACCTTCCCCGTCATGCGGTTGACGGCCACGATCGAGGGCTCGGAGACGATGATCCCCTTGCCCTTCGCGTAGACGAGGGTGTTGGCGGTTCCCAGATCGATGGCGAGATCGCTCGAGAGAAAGCTCAGATTGACGAGAGAGCGGATGTTCATGAAAGGTGTCTTTTCCTCCTGCGAGGTTCAGCGTCGGCTCCTCGGGGCCTGTCTGGCGTCTAGATGGCCACCTCGATGCCGTTCTTCTCCCGCTCCTTGACGCGGTACATGGCCTGGTCGGCCTTCTGGATCAGCGCCTCCGGCGTCAGGGCATGGTCGGGATACGAGGCAATCCCGAAGGATGCCGAGATCCGCGCGGCCAGGCCCATTGGCTGGAGGAATCGGTTCTCCTCGATCGAGCGGCGAAGCCTCTCGGCGATGACGATCGCGCCCGAGGCGGGGGTCTCCGGCAGGACGGCCACGAACTCGTCCCCTCCGTAGCGGGCGAGGATGTCGGACTCCCTCACGCCCTCGGCGAGGATCCCGCCCACCTCGGTGAGCGTGCCCGAGCCGGCGAGGTGCCCGTACTGATCGTTGATTCCCTTGAAGCCGTCCAGATCGAGGAAGATGATGGAGAGCGGGATGCCGTGGCGCTTGCAGCGCTTGATCTCGCGACCGAGGTACAGGTTCAGGTACCGCGAGTTGAACAGCTTGGTCAGGTCGTCGGTGATGGTGAGCTGCTCGGTGCGCTGGAAGAGGATGGCGTTCTCCAGCGCGATGGCGCAGGGCTCGACCAGGGTCAGCATCAGGTCGAGGTCGGCCCGGGTGAAGCGGCCGTCCCGCTTGTTGATGATCTCCAGCACCCCGATCGTGCGGCCGCGGGAGACGAGCGGTGCGCACAGGATCGAGCGGGTGGCGAACCGGGTTCGGGTGTCCAGCCGGGCGGTGAACCGGGGGTCGTTCGCGGCGTCGTTCACGATGGCGGGCTTCCCGGTGTCGGCCACCCAGCCCGCGACACCCTCCCCCATCTTGAGGCGGTGAGACGCGAGGTCGGAGCCCTTGGCGCCCAACGCGGACTCGAAGACGAGCTCCCGCTTCTTCTCGTCGACCATCAGCAGCGACCAGGCCTCGGACGGGATCAGCTGGCGAATCCTCTCCATCACGACCTCGACCACCTTGGCCGGCTCGAGAATGGAGTTGGCGGTCTTCACCACGTCGGTCAGGATGGCCAGCCGCTGGGCGGTGGTCTTGAGGGCCACCCCCACCGTCTCCGTTCCGCCCGCCCGGCGTCGGCGGGCGCCCTGGAGGTGGGCGAGGACGGCGGGGGGCGCCGGATCGCCCGGGCGCCAGAGCTCGAGGACGAAGTCGAGCCCCAGGCGCGGAAGGCGGCCAAGCGTCGCCGCGTCGGGGGCCACCACGAGCCCCCCTACCGGCTTGCCGGGCACCGCCCGTCGCGCGGTCTGTACCACCCGGGCCCGGGTGTCCTTGCCGGTCTCCACCAGGGCCCCGGCGAAGTCCGCCCCGTCGAGGTCGGGACGCGAGCGGGCCGCGGGGAGGGGAAAGAACTCGTACTCGAGCTTGCCCCCGGAGGTCCCCCGGAGCCGGCGTCTCAACGACGCTCCTCCAAACACCGCCACCCGCGTCACGAGGACCTCAGTCCGTCACCACGATCGGCCGTCGCGCCTCGGCGACGGCTCCGGTCACCGCGGTCGCTCGCAGCACCACGGACGCGGCGCCGCCGCCCTCGAGCATGACGAACTCGTTGAACGATCCGTCGGACTGAACCTCGATACGCACGTCGTTCAGCGTCAGCGTCGCACCGGGAGCAGTCCTTCCCCGCACGTGGAGGATGTTTCCCTTGAGCTCGAGGGCGTCCACCACGAGCGGTGGGGGTGAGGCCGCGCTCGGGGGAGCCTTCAGCAGCGAGAAGCGCGCGGGCGTGGAGAAGCTCCCCTCCACGCCGTCCTCGTTGATCGCCGCCACCTTCCAGTAGTAGGTCGAGGTGTCGAGGCCCGGCAGCTGCATCTGGGTGCCGTCGTAGCCCTGGCGGTCGATCAGGGGACGGGCGAAGGACCGGGAGTAATCGACCGTGACCCGGTAGGACTTCGCGCCGTTTACACCGTTCCACGACAGCAGCGTGATCGCCCGCGTGGGGTCGGGGTAGGCGACCTCCGTGGCGTCCGGTGGGGCGACGAGCTCGGGCACGCCGGGCAGGGTCGTCTTCTCTCCGGCGCTGCCGTCGGCCGCCACCTGGACGCCCTCGTTCGCGTCCAGCTGGATCTGCTGACCGGCGGTCGTCTCGGCGCGGCCGGACCCCTGAAAGATGCGAATGCCGGTGTCGCCGCTCTCGGCGACCTGGATGTTGCCGGCGGTTTCGCGGTCGGCGGTCGTTCGAACGGTCGGGGTCGAGATCGTCGTCTCCCCGGGGACGGTGCGGGCCGCGGTCTGGAAGTTGGCTTCGCCGGATTGGATGCTCAGGGCCACCCGCTGCTGGTGCGAGACCGGGTTCTGCGAGCTCTCCTCGATGGTGATGAGGCTGTCGGGCCGCACGCTGAACCGCGTGTCGTCGGCGAACCGAATCTCGGCGGTGGAGCCGGTGCTGGTGCGGACGAGGTCGTTGCTGCGCAGGACGGCGGCGGTGGTGGCGTCGACCCATTCCAGCGTCCCCGCGCGCTTGATGTGAACGCTGCCCTCGATCGAGAGGAAGCGCGCGCCGGTCTCGACCCTCGCCGGCGGTGGGGGCGGCTCGGGGGCGCGCTTCTCGAAGAAGGCCCATGCGGCCAGCGCGGCCACGATGGCGAGCACGGCTCCGCCGATCATGAGAGAGCGGTACCGCACCGTGAACCACTCGATTCGGTCCTGGCGGACTGGCTGAGCCGGCTTCTGTTCTCTCTCCATCACGCCCAAAATCCACTGAGCACGAGCGACTTACGGCGACCTTCAAGTATAGACCAACGCGTCCTGCGGCCAAAGAAAGCCCCGGTGGCTCCGCCGGGGCCTGTCGACCGGCGGCGGGAAGCCGCGCTTGCGGGGGCCCGGGCGGAGACATAGAATTCAAGGCTTTGCGAGAGGGTAGCCTCCTGACCGGGGGCACCCCGCCCCCGCGCGCCGTCGCGCGCAACGGAGAAGAAATGGCCCTCGGGTACATGCGCCGCCACAAGAAGTGGCTCTACGTCTTCCTGTGGCTCGTCATTGCCGCATTCATCGTCCTGTACGTGCCCGCCCTCGATCCTTCCAACGAGGGAACTGAAGGCGAGGCGGTGGTGACCGTGGGCGACGAGCCCATCAGCGTCGCGGAGTTCCGGCGGGAGTACTACCGCCAGATCCAGTTCTACTCCCGGCTCTACCAGGGCCAGCTCGACGAGGCCCAGCTCAAACGGATGGGCATCGAAGATCAGGTCCTCCAGAGCCTCGTCACCGACCGCCTGGTGGGGCTCGAAGCGGACCGTCTCGGGATCACGGTGTCCGACGAGGCGGTGGCCCGCGCCATCGCCACCGCCCCGGACTACCAGGAGAACGGGCGCTTCATCGGCACCGGGGAGCTCCGGCGTCGCCTGGAGCTTGCGGGCACGACCGAGCAGAGCTTCGAGGATTCTCTCCGGAACCAGCTCCTGCGCGAGAGCCTGCAGGGCCTGGTCGGCGACGGGGTGGTCGTGACCGACGCGGAGGCGGAGAGGGAGTTCCGCCGCCGCACCGAGCAGGTCGAGCTCGAGTACGTGGTCGTCGATTCCGAGCGCTTCCGCGACGAGGTCGAGCCCGACGACCATGCGATTGCGGCCCGATTCGAGGAGAACCCCGAGCGCTACCGTATTCCCGAGAAGCGCACCGTCTCCTACGTGCTCCTCGACGGCGAGGTGATCCGACCCCTGGTGACCGTGACCGACCGCGACATCGGGCTCTACTACCAGGACCACCGCGAGGACTTCCGGGAGGAGGAGGAATCCTGCGCCCGACACATCCTCGTGAAGGTCGCGGCGGACGAGAACGCCGAAGGTCACACCGAGGAGGAGGCTCGCCGGATCGCAGAGACGCTCCTCGAGCGCGTGGAGGCCGGTGGTGACTTCGCGGCGATCGCGAAGGCCTCGTCCGAGGACCAGGGCTCGGCCGCGAACGGCGGCGACCTCGGCTGCTTCCCCTTCGGGCGCATGGTGCGGGAGTTCGACGACGCGCTCTACGACCTCGAGCCGGGCCAGACCTCGGGCCTCGTTCGGACCAACTTCGGCTACCACATCATCCGCCTCGAGTCCCGGCGCGAGGAAAGGGTCCTTCCCCTCGCCGAGGTGGAGGATCAGGTTCGTGCCCGCGTCACCGAGCAGAAGATGAGCGATCTCGGGGACGAGAAGGCCCAGGCCCTGGCGAGCGCCCTCAGCAAGGGCAAGACCCTCCCGGAGGCCGCGGAGGCAGTGGGTCTGGAGGTGAAGACGAGCGCGCCCTTCGCCCGCGGGGAGACGCCCCCCGAGCTTCCCTCGGCCGCCCTGGTCAAGCGCGTCTTCGAGATGGAGCCGGGCGAGGTCGAGAAGGAGGGCTTCTCCCTGCCCCAGGGAGCCGCTTTCGTCGCCCTCGCCGAGGTCGAGCCCTCCCGCCTCCCCGAGCTCGCCGAGGTCCGCGACCAGGTGCGCGCCGATCTCGTGGACGAGGCTGCCCTCGAGAAGGCGCACGCCCTGGCCGTCGACGTGAAGGCGCGGGCGGAGAAGATCGGGCTCGAGCGGGCGGCCACGGCCGCCGACCTCGTGCGCAAGGAGACGCTCTCGCCCACCGGGCCCGGGCAGCCCCTGGGTGACCTGGGCACCGGGATCGCCCTCGACGAGGTGGCCTTCTCCCTGCCCGAGGGGACGCTCAGCGACCCCGTGCGCGTGGCCGACGGATGGGGAATCCTGCGCGTGCGCGAGCGCCAGGACTTCGATGCCGAGGCGTTCGCCGAGGAGAAGCCCCGGGTGGTGGCCTCCCTGCGCCAGCAGAAGCAGGGCGAGGCCTTCCAGGCCTACCTCGGCGCCGCTCGGGAGCGGTACGAGATCCGGCAGAATCCCGAGGCCTACCGGCGAGCCCTCGGACGGGAGTAGCCCCCGGGCCGCCCGACCACCCCGCGGGCCCGGCGAAGGGGGCCCGGCTTGCTGCTAGAATGTCGCGGTCATGCACCTCGAAGTCCGCCAGAACCAGGACGTCGTGATCCTCGACCTCAAGGGCAAGCTGACCGCCGGCTTCGGCGACCAGCTCCTGCGCGAGGCCATCGACGAGCTGCTCGCCGAGAACAAGCACCACATCGTCATCAACCTGTCCCAGGTGGCGTTCCTCGACAGCGCGGGCCTCGGCGAGCTCGTGGCCGGTCTGAGGACCGCCCGGCGCTTCGGCGCCGAGCTGAAGCTGCTGAAGGTCAGCGGACGCGTCTACAGCACGCTCGACATGGCTCGCCTGCTCCCCACCTTCGAGATCTACGACGACGAGGCAGAGGCGGTCCGCTCCTTCGGAGCCGCCTGATCGGGAGCCCGGCCTTCAGCTGTCTTCCGTCTCGATGGTGAGCGGATCCAGGCTCCTGACGACCAGCGGCAACCCGCATTCCGGGCAATTGAGGGTCTCTCCCTGGTCCAGGTCGTAGCCGTCGAGGTCGAGGTCCGACTCGCACTCCGGGCAGCGCGTCTCTCCGCTCGCCACAAGCACCTCCTCGGGTGCCCATCTTAGCGCGCGTGGCGGGCCGAATGCGCGGGACGACTCACCGGAGCCGGGTGGAGCCAGGGAGGGTTTGTCGGTCTCGCACCGCCTCCGGCGTCGCCGCCCAGGCTCGATGGACCTGACCCCCGTGCACTGAGTACACTTCCCCTCCCATGGACTACCGGGACGCCGGCGTCGACATCTCCGCCGCAGACGCGGCCAAGGACCGCATCAAGGCGTTGGCCCGGTCCACCTTCAACTCCTCGGTCCTCACCGAGATCGGCTCGTTCGGGGGGATGTTCCGCCCCGACCTGTCCCGCTACCGTGAGCCCGTCCTGGTGGCCTCCACCGACGGGGTCGGCACCAAGATCCGGGTCGCGGTGGCCGCGGGCGTCCACGACACCGTGGGCTACGACCTGGTGGCCCACTGCGTGGACGACATACTGGCGCAGGGAGCGGTGCCGCTGTTCTTCCTCGACTACGTCGCCCTCGGGAAGCTGGAGCCGGCGAAGGTAGAGGCCATCGTGTCGGGTTTCGCGGGCGCCTGCGCCGAGTTCGGCTGTCCGCTCCTCGGCGGCGAGACCGCGGAGATGCCGGGCACCTACGCCGAGGACGACTACGACCTGGCCGGCTTCATCGTGGGCGTCCTCGAGAAGGAGCGGGCGCTGCCCCGCGGGGTGCGCGAGGGGGACGTGCTCCTCGGCCTCCCCTCGACCGGTCTCCACACCAACGGCTACTCCCTCGCCCGCAAGGTCCTCTTCGACGTATTGGGCTACGGTGTCGACACCCACCTGCCGGAGCTCGGGACCACGGTCGGTGACGCCCTCCTGGCCCGCCACCGAGGCTACCTGGCCGCTCTCGAGCCCCTCCTCGAGCGCGACCGGATCCGCGCCCTCGCCCACATCACCGGCGGAGGCTTCCCGGGCAACATCCCGCGCGTGCTCCCCGAGGGTCTCGGGGCCCGGGTGCGCCGCGGCTCGTGGGAAACGCCACCGCTGTTTCGCCTGATCCAGAAGGGCGGCGACGTGAGCGACGAGGAGATGTACCGCACCTTCAACATGGGCGTGGGAATGGTCGCGGTGGTCTCTCCCGGGGACCTCCACGAGGTCGAGCATTCCCTCGAGCGACGGGGCGAGCCGAGCTTCGTCATCGGCTCGGTGGTACCCGGCACCGGCGTCGAATGGGAAGACTGAGATGCCCCAGGACACAAAGGACGTCGTTTGGGAGCCCCGAAGGGGTCAGGTCGCGAACGTCACCCCCTCACACTCACCGGGCCGCACCTCACCCCTGTCAACAGACCTGACCCCAGCGCGGCCGAACCCCCATGGCTAGGAACGTCGGAGTCCTCATCAGTGGCCGGGGCTCCAACCTCCAGGCCCTCATCGACGCCCGGGACCGCGGGGAGCTCGGGGGCGTGATCGCGGTGGTGATCTCCAACGTCGAGACCGCGGCCGGACTCGACCGGGCGCGCCGGGCGGGGATCCCCACCGTGGTCCGCGACCACCGGGGACGCACGCGCGAGGACTACGACGACGAGCTCGTGACCGTGCTCCGCGAGCGCGGTGTCGAGCTCGTCTGTCTCGCCGGGTTCATGCGGCTGCTCTCGCCGGTCTTCATCCGGGCGTTTCCGGGACGGATCCTGAACGTCCACCCCGCTCTGCTCCCCGCCTTTCCCGGCCTCGACGCCCAGGAGCAGGCGTTCGAGCACGGGGTCAAGGTGAGCGGGGCCACCGTTCACCTCGTGGACGAGGGCCTGGACTCCGGCCCCATCGTGGCCCAGGAGGCGGTCCCGGTCCGCTCCGACGACACCGCCGAGTCCCTGACCGCGCGGATCCTGGAGGCCGAGCACCGGATCTATCCCCGCGCCGTGCGCCTCCTCCTCGAGGGGCGGTGCCGCGTCGAGGGGCGCCGTGTCGTCGTGGAGGGAGAGTGAGCCCCACGGACGACTTCGACTACCTCACCAAGGGGTGCGTGGACGTGGTCACGGGCGCGTCGCTCAGGGCGAAGCTCGCTCGCGGGAAGAAGCTCACGGTGAAGGTGGGCTTCGACCCCACCGCTCCCGACATCCACCTCGGTCACACCGTGCTCATGCGGAAGATGAAGCACTTCCAGGACCTGGGTCACCGTGTCATCTTCCTGATCGGCGACTTCACGGGAATGATCGGCGACCCCACCGGCAAGTCGAAGACCCGGCCCCCGCTGACCCACGAGGAGATCGACGCGAACGCCGAAACCTACAAGACCCAGGCCTTCAAGATCCTCGACGCCGAGAAGACGGAGGTGCGCTTCAACAGCGAGTGGCACGGGAAGCTGGGCTCGGACGGCCTCATTCGCCTCGCCGCCTCGTACAACGTGGCCCGCATGCTGGAGCGTCGCGACTTCCGGCAACGCTACGAGGCCGGGCAGTCCATCTCCATCCACGAGTTCCTCTATCCCCTGGTCCAGGCCTACGACTCCGTGTTCCTCGAGGCCGACGTCGAGCTCGGGGGGACCGATCAGCTCTTCAATCTCAACGTGGGCCGGGACATCATGCCCGGCTACGCCCTCGAGCCCCAGGTGGTGATGACCACGCCGCTCCTCGAAGGCACGGACGGCGTCGAGAAGATGTCCAAGAGCCTCGGGAACTACATCGGTGTGGACGAGGACGCCGAGCCCATGTACGCCAAGATCATGAGCATCTCCGACGACCTGATGTGGCGCTACTACACCCTGCTGACCGACGTGCCCCCGGAGGAGATCGCGGCGGAGCAGGCGAAGAGGCAGCCCATGCCCTCGAAGATGGCCCTGGGTCGCCTCGTCGTGACCGACTTCCACGGGGCGGCCGCGGCGGAGGCGGCGGAGCGGGAGTGGAAGCGGGTGCATCAGGAACGCCAGGCACCCAGCGACCTCAAGGTCGTGCCGGTGGAGGCGGGCGCCCACAAGCCGCACCACCTGGTGGTGGAGGCGGGCCTGGCCCGATCAAACGGGGAAGCGGTGCGCTTGCTCCGCCAGCGCGCCGTGCGCCGGGACGGGGTCGTTCTGGACGCAAAGGCCGTCGTCGAGCTGGGCCCCGGGGACGGCTTCGTCCTCTCGGTGGGCCCCGCGCGCCACGTCCGCATCCAGGCCTGAGGAGCCCCCGAAACCCTTCTTGACAAGGGGCATGCCCGCGCCTAGTATTGAGGTTTGCCGGGAGCGTCAAGCCGGGTGCCGTAGTCGTCGTCGAGACTTCCGCGGTCGTATCCACCCAGGCGTGCCTTCCGGAATGCGGACCAGAAAAGGGTTGACATGGCCCTGCTACTTCGGTATTCTGGTCTGGTCCCCCAAAGACGGGGTGGCTCTTTGAAAACTGGGTAGACACAAGACGAGATTCCGGCGAGATTGAGCCATAGGACCGAGATTTACCTTTTCGGTTAAGGGTGGCGCTTCGTCGAGACGGCCTTCGGGTCGCCGAGGCGGGGTGCTGCGAGTTTAACTGGAGAGTTTGATCCTGGCTCAGAATCAACGCTGGCGGCGTGCCTAACACATGCAAGTCGAGCGCGAAAGTGGGCTTCGGCCCACGAGTAGAGCGGCGAACGGGTGAGTAACGCGTGGGTGATCTGCCTCCGAGTGGGGAATAACACTGGGAAACTGGTGCTAATACCGCATGACATCCTCGGTTCGTTCCGAGGATCAAAGCCGGGGACCGCAAGGCCTGGCGCTTG
>JAJDNS010000072.1 GCA_022340585.1 Acidobacteriota bacterium | reverse complement strand
GCCGGGCGGGGCCAGCTCGTCGAGGGCGGCCAGCACCGGGCCGAACCACCCCAGCATCCAGCCCTGGGCCACGAACCACGCGGGCAGGAGGAAGGGCGACGACGGCGGAAGCCGATAGAAGACGGCGGCCACCGGGATGGCGGTCGCGGCCAGGACGGCCACGCCCACGAGACGACCCGCCGGGTGTCGTCTCCGAGCCCAGTCGGTGAGGGCCCCCACCGCCAGGTTTCCGAGGAGGCCACCCACCGCGACCATGCCCGCCGAGAGGTACGCGGCCCGCGAGTACTCGAAGCCCCGCTCCTGCACGAGCCAGGTGATCGTGTGCTGGGAAGCGCTGCTCATGAAGGCCAGGAGCGCGCCGGCGAGGCTCACCAGGCCGATCGCCGGCCGCTCGGCCAGGATCTGCCCGAGGGCGCTCGCCCGTAAGCTTCGAGGCCAATGGACCTCGACGACCTCTTCGACGGCCTCGAGCTCGATCTCTTCAAGTCGAAGAGGGCGAAGGGGGTGTTGCGTGTCTTCTTCGGCCTCCTGGGCACCGCGCTGTCGGTCGTCGGAGCGTGGCACACGCTGGGCTACGAGGCCAGCCTGCACTTCCGGCTCGCCGCGGTCGCGCTCTTCGTCTTCATGGGGGCGTTCTTCCTGGTCAACGTGACGTTGCTGCGACGAGCGTCCTGGCCCTGGAAGGGCTTCGCGGCCGCGTTCGTGATGTTGTTCGTCGTCCGAATCGTCTTCGGGCCCTAGCGCCTGCCGTGCTCAGGGAAGACCGGTCCAGATGGGCACGCCCTCCGCGTCGCGCAGCTGCAGCTCGGCCGAGCCCTTCTTGACCACGCGAGCGATCACCACGTCCCCGGACCTCGATCCGGTCACCGTGATCTCGTCGCCCTTCTCGATGGGGAAGTCGAGCTGGCTGAGGAGCTTGACCGGGCAGGCGTGGACCTCGACGGTCTCGGCGGGCGTTGGGGTCGAGGCCTCTTCGCCTGCTCCTTGCGAGTCGGCCGCCTCCGGCGCGAGATCGGCCGCGGGCGCGGAGGGTGGCGGCTCGGGGGCGGGCGCGGGCTCAGCGGGCGCGCCGGGGATCTCCAGGATGAAGTGCAGACCGGGGTGGTCGCCCTTCGCCTTCGACTCGTGGTAGTCCACGACCACGCCGGTGATCGTGACCTCCGCGTTCGGATCGTACTTGTGGGCCGTCTGCGCCAGGGCCGGCGTCGCCGCGACGGCGAGGCCCAGCAGTGCCGCGGAGAGCGCTCTCATACCGCACCTCCTCCCTGGGGAGAGTCGCTCCGCCGGTCATCGAAAGGCAATGGATCGGTTGATTCAGGCCTCCTCGACCCTCTGGACGACCTCTCCGCTCGACCGATCCTTGAGGATGAGCTTCACTCGGCCGTCGGGCATGCGCTCGCGCTTGATGAGATCGTAGCGCTCGTCGTAGGCCTCGACGGCGGCCTTTTCCTCTCCCCCCTCGCCCCCGCGCCAGTCCTCGAGCTCGACCGGCTCCCAGCGCTTCGTCTCCATCGAGCGGTAGGCCGCGTCCATGATCGCGTTCACCACGTAGCCGTCGTAGAAGGTCTCCACCGGCGGCCGACCCGCCTCCATGGCGTCCAGCATGTCGGTGAACATCGCCTCGTAGCCGAGGGCGGCGGCCTCGTCGCCCACCGGGAACATCCAGCCGGTCTCGCTCTCCGCCTTCTCCGCCACGTACCCGCCCGGCCCCCCGGCCGAGAAGACCTCGAAGCCGGTGCGCAGCCAGTGGTTCAGCCAGATCGAGCCCTCGGTGCCCGAGACCTCGTCGCGGAGGTCCATGCCGCCCCGGAACGTCCAGGCCACCTCGAACTGGGCGACGGCGCCGGTGGCGTAGCGGACCAGCCCCACCGCGTGGTCCTCCGCCTCGATGGGGTGGACCTGGGTGTCGCCCCAGCACACGACCTCGAGGGGGCGCACGTCCTTGCCCACGAAGGAGCGGCCGATCTCGATGCAGTGGCAGCCCATGTCCACGATCGCTCCGCCGCCGGAGAGCTCCTTGTTCCAGAACCAGTCGCTGTGGGGACCGGGGTGGGCCTCCCGAGAACGCGTCCAGAGCACCTTCCCCACCGCGCCCTGCTGCACCGAGGCGATGGCCTTCAGCGTCTTGGGCGTGTAGACCAGGTCCTCGAGATAGCCGTGGAAGATCCCGGCCTTCTCCACCGTCTCGAGAATCTCCCACGCCTCGGCGGCGCTGCGGGCCAGGGGCTTGGTGCACAGGACGGCCTTGCGCGCCTCGGCGGCCAGGTCCACCGCCTCCCGGTGGAGGTGGTTGGGCAGGCCAATCACCACCGCCTCGGTCTCCGGGTCGCGGATCGCTTCGGCCATGTCCGTCGTCCACCGTGGGACGGCGTGCTTGTCGGCAAAGGCCTTCGTGCGCTCCGGGTCGCGCCCGTGGACCACCGCGACCTCATCCCGGCCGCGCTTGCCCTTCAGCGCCACCGTGTAGAACATCCCGATCAGCCCCGTTCCCAACATCGCGATCCGCGCCATCGGTCCCTCCGCTGCCGCCGCATTGTAGTGCGGAGCTTCTCAGTCGGCGTGGATCCGGTCGGCCCCGGCGTGACAGCTGTTGCAGGCCCCGCTCGGGACCGACGTCCCCATGGACCGCAGGACGCCCGTGCCCTGGACATCGGTGTAGAGGCCGTCGTCCCATCCCACCGGCGTGCTCGTGTAGAAGTTGCCCGACGCGTCGGTGGTGACGTTCACCAGGACCTCGCCCCCGTCCTCGGCCTGGCTGGTGATCCGCACAACCGCCCCGGGGTAGGTGGACCCGTCGTCTCGGTACACCGTCCCGGCCAGGGTGAAATTGTGGCACTGCAAGCAGTCGCGGCCGGCATTGTGGCTGGCGCGGGCCGGGTCGGTGGGGCCCGCGGGGGTGGACCCGTCGCCCCCACACGCGACGAGAGCCAGGACGAGAAGAACGGGGAAGAGGATCCTCGAGAGGTGCATGCAACCAGTCTAGGCAGAGACCGCGGGTTGCCCGGTGTCTCGAGTGCAAAAACATGCGACGGCGTCCGGTCCCGGCACGCGACCGGGGCATGTCCCCTGGCCGAGCCTGAGACAGCGGCTCTATTGAGCACCCGCGCGGATCTCTGATAGCGTCCCGGCCGGTGCCGAGAGAACCCCCTGCACCCACGGGGTTCAGGGCGGGTCGCCCTGATCAGCACCAACAGGGCCGAGGGAGACATGGAGATCAAGAGAGTCGGAGTGGCGGGCTGTGGTCTGATGGGCGGGGGCATCGCCCAGGTGTGCGCCGAGGCGGGCTATCCAGTTCTCGTCCGCGAGGTCTCGGGCGAGCTGCTGAAGAAGGGCCTCGGCCGCATCGACTCGTTCCTGGCCCGGGCCGTCGAGAAGGGCAAGCTCTCGGAAGAGCGCAAGCAGGAGGTCCTGGGGCTCATCGAGGGCACGACGGACACCGCCGGCTTCGGGGGCTGCGACATCGTGATCGAGGCGGTGGTCGAGAGCCTGCCCGAGAAGGCCCGGCTTTACGAAGAGCTCGACCGGGTGTGCCCCGAGCACACCCTCTTCGCCTCCAACACCTCGTCGCTGTCCATCACCGAGATGGCGGCGGGCAGCGGACGGCCCGACCGCTTCGTCGGTCTGCACTTCTTCAACCCCGTGCCGCTCATGAAGCTCGTCGAGGTGGTGCGCTCCCCGCTGACCTCCTCCGACGCCTACGAGGCGGCCTTCGCCTTCGCCGAAGGCCTGGGCAAGACGCCGATCCGCACCGGCGACAAGACGGGCTTCGTGGTGAACCGGCTGCTGGTGCCCTATCTGCTCGA
The DNA here is from genome assembly GCA_022340585.1 of Acidobacteriota bacterium. Classification (GTDB taxonomy): domain Bacteria; phylum Acidobacteriota; class Vicinamibacteria; order Fen-336; family Fen-336; genus JAJDNS01. Next base: position 13,515 of record JAJDNS010000072.1, on the reverse strand, counting down.
CGCCATCCGGGCCCTCGAGGAGGGCGTGGCGTCGGTGCCGGACATCGACGAGGGCATGCGGCTGGGATGCGGCCATCCCATGGGGCCGTTCGCGCTCCTGGACTTCGTCGGCCTGGACACGACCTACTCCATCGCCAACATCATGTTCGACGAGTTCCGCGAGCGGCGCTTCGCCCCGCCGCCCCTGCTCAAGCGCATGGTGCAGGCTGGGATGCTGGGCAAGAAGGCCGGCCGGGGATTCTACGACTACTCGGCGAAGCCCCCCACGCCCGTCGCCGGCCTCGTCTGACCGGCCAGCCCCCGGAACCACCACGAGGGTCGAACCCCGGGGTCGAACGAGATCAGGGTCGGGCCCGGTCCCCGGGCTGCGGATCGGTGGAGAACACGTAGCGAAGCCCGTTCGTGAAGGCCACGCCGAAGATCGAGCGGTGGTTCTCGTTGGCGAGGACCTCGCTCTTCATCACGAGCCCGGGGTAGCTCCTCGACCTGAGCTTCGCCGTCAGCTCCTTCCAGTCGCGCACGAAGTGGTCCGACTCGTGCTCCCCCACGGCCGTGTACACAACGGCCCTCAGCGGTCCTCCGCTCCGGAACACCTGCTCCTCCTTCTGGATCAGGTAGCGGTCGGCGTACCAGATCGAGGGGCTGATCGAGACGATCCTCTGGAACAGATCGGGTTGCTCGAGCAGGGCATAGTCCGCGAAGAGACCTCCGAAGGAGTGTCCGTAGAGGGCGCGGTCGCCGGGTCTCGTCCGGTAGCGGGCGTCGACGAACGGGAACAGCTCCTCTCTCATGAAGCGGGCGAACCGGGCGGCCCCACCGCCGTGAGCGAAGCGCGGCGCGCGGACCGGGGTCAGGTCACGCGCCCGCTTTCGGTAGAAGTCCTCGTACGAGGTGTCGTAGGCGATGCCCACCACGATGATCCCGGGGATGTCGCCGTTCTTCATGAGACGGTGGGCGATGTAGCTGGTGGCCCCGAAGTTGGTCTCGGCGTCGAGGACATAGGCGACGGGGTAACGCAGCGACTCCTCCTCGTAGCCGCGCGGCAGGGACACGTCGACCTCGAGGCGCTCTCCGATGATGCTGGAGTCCAGGTGGCGGAGTTCGGTGCCCCGGATCCCCACTCGCGGGAACTCCTCCGCCCCGCTGGAGAGGGCCAGTGGCGGGCAGGCCCAGAGGAGCAGGACGAGGGCATTGGTCGTCAGGTGCCTCGCTCTCACGGTCGGTGCCTCTATTCGGTCGCGAGCTCCCGGGGTTGCCTCCCCCGCTCCAGCCAGGCGACGACCCCGGCGATGGCGAAGTAGGACAGAAGAGCCGTTGCCGCCATCGCCCGATCCGAAGGGGGTGGCGGCCCGACCAGCATGCCCACCTGAAGGACGAAGATCACCGCCGCCAGGGTGGGCAGCGAGTACGGGCGGCTCCCAGGTCGCGTCCGTGTGACCCCGAGATACACGGCCAGGCCGCCGAAGACGAGGAGCCCCTCCAACGCCAGCGTCAGGATGGGGTAGTCCCACAGCCCGAGACCCACCTTCGCCGTGTTGTCCCACAGGGCCAGGTCCGGTCGATGGACGAGGAGGTCGAGCGGCCAGTGTGAGAAGACCGCCGCCCCGACGAGAGCGCCCCCCTTCCCGCTCCCCGTGACCAGCCGATAGACGATCGCGGCCGCCACCGCCCACGCCAGTGCGCCGGGGAGGCTGTGGGTGTAGGGCATGTAGTACAGATCGAGAGGGTTGGTCTTCGTGAAGCCGGGAACGATGCGCACGCGCTCGATGCCGAGGAACACGAAGAGCGCCCAGAAGACGTCCATGAGCTGCACGGCCAGGAAGAGGACCCAGAGCGGCACGCTCTGGTCCGCCCGCTTGGCCAGGAAGCTCGGACCGTAGTGTCCGACGAACATGGGCCTGCCTTTCGTTGCGGTTCCGGGAACACTCCCGGACGCGGAGGACTCTGCCTTCGCCTGGTTCGCCACGAGTTGGGGGGTGAGAGTCCATCTTAACCCCCGGACTTGCGGGAGCCGGCCGACATCTCTCGTCCAGATGCCAATGGGACGGTCGAAAGAGTGTCCCAACGGGGCGCGCACGATCCCGCCAGGTGCGTAGTCTCGAGGTCATGGAGGCCGCGGCCCACGACCGGCGAGGTAACGGGGTGGCCCCCTTCCTTCTCCGCAGAGTGAAGGGAAGGAGAAGCGAGATGCCCGCGCACGGTCCCATTCAGAGCAGAGCGAGCTTCCAGAAGCTGCGCTATGCCAGCTGCTGGGAGGACGCGGCGGTCGTGGCCGAGGCCCTCGATCCGCTGGAGGGCACCCGGTGCCTGTCCATCGCCTCGGCGGGAGACAACACCCTGTCGCTTCTCGCCCGGGGAGCCGGCGAGGTCTGGGCGGTGGACGTGAGCCCGGCCCAGCTGGCCCTGGTCGAGCTCAAGATGGCGGCCTTCCGCCACCTGGAGCACCCGGAGGTGCTCGGCTTCCTCGGCGTGCGTCCCTCGGCGACACGCCGGGCCGTCTACGAGTCGCTGCGCGGCGCCCTCGCAGCCGGGGCCCGAGCCTTCTGGGACGAGCGCCGGCACCTGGTGCACGGGGGCGTCGTCCACGCCGGCCGCCTGGAGCGCTACTTCCGCATCTTCCGCCGCACGGTCCTCCCCCTCGTTCACTCCCGCCGCACGGTGGACGCCCTCCTCACCGCGCGGTCCCCGGAGGAGCGAGAGCGCTTCTACGCGAAGGTCTGGGACCGCTGGCGGTGGCGGCTGCTGTTCCGGGTCTTCTTCAGCCGGGTGGTCATGGGCCGCCTCGGCCGCGACCCGGAGTTCTTCCGCGAGGTGCACGGGGCGGTGGCCGCGCCCATTCTCGAGCGGACCCGCCGGGGGTTCACGGCGCTGCCCACCACCGACAACCCGTATCTTCATTATGTCCTCACCGGACGCTTCGGGGCGACGCTACCCGACTACCTGCGCCCCGAGCACCACGACGCCATCCGGCGGGGGCTCGACCGCGTGCGCCTCGTCCAGGCCCCGGTCGAGGACGCGCTCCTGAGCGTGGCCCCCCGCAGCATCGACGCTTTCAACCTCTCGAACGTGGCGGAGTACATGTCCCTCCGGGGCTACCACCGCCTCCTCGGCGGAGTGCGCCGGGCGGCGGCGCCGGGGGCCCGGGTCGCGTACTGGAACCTCCTGGCCCCTCGGCACCGGCCCGCGCGCATGGGGAGCTGGCTCGAGGAGCGGGCCGAGCTCGCCCGGCGGCTCCACGCGGCCGCCCGCACCTTCTTCTATGACGCGCTCGTGCTCGAGGTGGTGCGGTGAGCCCCCGGGAGCCCGGAAACGTCGCGGTGGCCGCGGGGCTGCTCCTGGCCATCCTCACGCTGGCGGAGGTCCTCCGCCGCCACCGGCTGGCGAACGCGGAGGCCACCCGCAAGCTGGTGCACGCGCTCTCGGGCCTGGAGGCGACGGCGTTCCCGTGGCTGTTCGCGTCCGCGTGGAGTGTCCTCGCCCTCGCCGGGTCCTATGCGCTCCTCATGGCCCTCACCCGGAGAATCGGGGCGCTGCCCTCCGTGCACGGGGTCCGGCGGCGCACGGCCGGCGGGCTCTACTACCCGCTGGCCGTCGGGCTCCTCTTCACCTTCGTCGGCCACCGGCCGGAGGTCTACGTCTCGGCAATCCTGGTCCTGGCCCTGGCCGACCCCGCGGCGGCGCTGGTCGGTCGCCCGTGGGGGCGGACCCGCTACCACCTCTTCGGCTGCACCAGGAGCGTCGAGGGCTCACTCGCCTTCGGCATCTGCGCCCTGGCCTGCCTCCACCTCTCGCTGGGGCTCCTGACCTCCCTCGGCCCGCGCGCGTTGCTGCTGTGGAGCCTCCACGGGGCCGTTCTCGCCACTGGGCTCGAGGCCCTCTCCCCGCGGGGCAGCGACAACCTCACCATCCCCCTCGGCTGCGGGCTGGCCCTCCTGCCCGTGACCACCGCGCCGGCGCCGCTGGCCGGGCTCCTCTTCGTCCCCCTCGCGCTCCTCGGCACGGTGCTCGTCTTCGCCCGACGGACTGGGCCCGGCGCCCTGTCACACGCGAGGCGAAGGTGAGCGCTCCCCTCGTCCGCGGCGGCCTCGCCGGGCCCCTCGCCCGACTCCGTGTCTACCTGGGCGAGATGTACCCGGTGCCGCAGCGTCTGGCCATGGCCGCGGTCATCTCGGTGAGCCTGGCCACGGTCTTCGCCCGCCTCCACGATCTCGAGGCGCGGTGGCTCTCCGCGGCCTCCCTCCTCGGTGCGTGGGCCGTCTTCGCGTTCCTGCTCGTTCTGCGGCTCATGGACGAGCTCAAGGACCTCGAGGTCGACCGGGTCCTGTTCCCCGAGCGTCCCCTGCCCTCCGGTCGCGTGCGCGAGTCGGACCTCACGGGTGCCCTCGGGGTCGTCGCCACGCTCTTCGTGGGCGCCCACGCCGCGGCCGGACCGGCTCTCGGCACCGCCACCCTCACCCTGGGGTACGCGGTCCTGATGCTCCACTGGTTCTTCGTCCCGGAGCGGATGCGGCCCGACCTTCCCCTCACCCTGGCCACCCACACCCCGGTCATCCCTCTCCTGCTGCTGCACCTGGTCACCCTGTTCGCGAACGCGGGCGGCCTGGGACCCCGCGACGTGCGCTGGCCGGCGGTCCTGGCGCTCGTGGGCAGCTGCTGGGCCGGCTTCTTCGCCTGGGAGATCGCCCGGAAGACCCGGGCGCCGGGGGAGGAGACCGCGTACGTGACCTACTCCCGCCTGCTGGGACCCCGGGGCGCGGTGATGCTGGCCGCCTCGGCCCAGACCCTCTCGGTGGGACTGGGGCTCTGGCTCTGGGCCCGGCACGAGCTCTCGCCCGCCTTCGCGGTCCTGGCCACCGCAGGCTACCTGGTCGCCGTCGGGGGACACCTCCGCTTCCTCCGGGCGCCCGGTCCGGGGACGTCGCGGCTGCGGCCCTTCGCCGAGGTCCAGGTCTTCGGCCTTCTCCTGGGGGGAGTGCTGGCATGAGCCGCCACCGCTTCGTCGTGGCCGACGCCCTCCCCCCGGAACGGGCGGACGAGGGCGCTCTGGGCGGCAAGGGCCGTCACCTGATCGGCCTGCGTGGGCTGGGACTCCCCGTGCCCCGCTTCGTGATCGTCACGAGCCGGGCCTTCGACGAGTCGGTGGGCCGGTCGCGCTGGGTGGAGGCCACCACCGGCGCACTGGAGAGCGCCGGCGCCGTGGATCTCGCCGGCGCCTCGCGCCGGATCACTCGACACATCCGTGCCGTCGGGTGCCCGACCGACCTTGCCGAGGAGCTGCGGGCAGCGCTGGCGGAGAAGGGGCTCCTCGAGGCACGCCTGGCCGTGCGGTCCTCCGCGATCGGCGAGGACTCCGCCCGGCACTCCTTCGCGGGGCTCATGGAGACCCGACTCAACGTGGCCGCGGACGACATGCCCGCCGCCCTCGTCGAGGTGTGGGCCTCGGCCTTCTCGCCGCGGGCCCTGGCCTACCGACGGCGCAAGGGTGTGGACCTCAGGCGGATCCGCACGGCGGTGATCGTGCAGGAGATGGTCCCGGCCGCGGCCGCGGGAGTGCTCTTCACCCGGGACCCCGGGACACCGGTCGGCGCCGGATCGCTGATCGTCGCGGCGCGCGGTCTCGGGGAGGGCGTGGTGCAGGGCACCGTGGAGGCCGACACCTACCGCCTCGCTCCGGGAGGTGAAGTGGAAGCCCGGCGGGGCGGCCAGACGTCGCGCGTCGTCTCCGCGGCCACGGGTGGAACCCGGAGGGAGCCGCTGCCGGAGTCCCTGCGGCAACGACCGGTGCTACGCGACGACCAGGTGCGGCTCCTGCACGCCGTGGGCGCGGCCATCGAGGGAGCGATGGGCTCTCCCCAGGACGTGGAGTGGGCCTTCGACGGAGAGGGACGACTCTTCTTGCTTCAGGCACGTCCCATCGTTCCCGCGGCGCCCACCGACGCCAGCGACCACGGCGAGCGACGAATCTGGGACAACTCGAACATCGTAGAGAGCTATCCCGGCCTCACCCTGCCCCTCACGTTCAGCTTCGTCCGGAGCGCGTACGCGCAAGCGTTCCGGCGAGCCTGCGCGGCCTTCTTCCCCTTCGCGAATCCCCTCGAGGCCCGCCCCCACCTCTTCGAGACCCTCCTTGGTCTCCTCGACGGCCGCGTCTACTACAACCTTCTCAGCTGGTACGAGATGTTCTCGTTCCTGGCCCGCCCCGAGCAGCACCGGCGGACGTGGGATCGGATGGTCGGTGTGAGTCGAGGGGCCGCGCCCGCGCCCCCGGACCGGGGCACGCAGCCGCTGCGCGTGCGGGCGATGGCCGCCTTCGGGGCCCTGCGCGTCCTCCTCGGCGTGCAGGCCCACGGTCGCCGTTTCGCCAGGAGCTTCGACGCCTTCTACCGGCGTCACCGGGACGCCGCCCGGAGCTCGAGCCCCGCCGCGCGGTACCGGCGCGTGGAACGGGAGGCGGCGCGCTTCTGGCACCTGACGCTCTTCAACGACCTCTGCGCGATGCGCTACCACGAGTGGGTGGCCACCCTCGCCGCGCGCTGGATGCCGGAGCACGAGGACCTCGCGAGCCGGCTCCTGGCCGCCGGTGAGGGGGTGGAGAGCGTCGGGCCCGCTCGCTCGCTGGCCCGCATCGTCTCCCGCGTCCGGACGACGCCCGCCTGGCGTGAGCGGCTCGCCCGGGAGGACGACACGGGGCTGTGGCAATCGCTCCAGGCGGCGCCGTCCTCGGACCCCCTCCGCACGGCTCTCGAGGCCCACGTCGATGCCTTCGGCGACCGCGGCATCGAGGAGCTGAAGCTGGAGACGGTGACGTACCGTGAGAAGCCCGAGTCCCTCCTCGCCCTCGTCCGTCGCTCGCTCGACGCCGGTCCCTCGGTCGAGGCCCGGCGAGGGAGCCAGGACCGGCGGCGACGGGAGGCCGAGGCGACCGTGGCGCGGCGGCTCGCCGGCCCGCGTCGGCTGGTCTTCGGGATGGTCCTGAAACGAGCGCGGACGGCGATCCGGAACCGCGAGAACATGCGCTTCGCCCGCGGCCGCCTCTTCGGCATCGTGCGCGGGCTCTTCCTTCGGATGGGAGAGCGGCTCGCCTCGGCCGGGGTCCTGGCCCAGGTCGAGGACGTCTTCTACCTGACCACGGACGAGGTCATGGGCGGCGTGGAGGGGACGGGGGTGACCCGCGACCTGCGGGCGATCGTCGCGCTGCGCCGCGACGAGTACGCGGCCTTCGCGCGGCGTCGTCCGGCCGACCGCTTCGAGACGAGCGGCCTGCCGGGGCGGGCCCCCCTGCCCGAGGCCAGAGCCGTGCCGGGGGAGGCCCGCCACCTCGAAGGCACGGGATGCTCCGCCGGCGTGGTCACCGGCCTTGCCCACGTGGTGCACGACCCGGGCGCCGACACGGTGCGGGGCGACCAGGTCCTGGTGGCCCGGTCGACCGACCCGGGCTGGGTCTTCCTGATGATGTCGGCGGCGGGCCTGGTGGCCGAGCGGGGCAGCCCCCTCTCCCACACCGCGATCATCGGCCGCGAGCTGGGCATCCCGACCGTCGTGGGGGTCGAGGGGGCCACGACCCGGATCCCCGACGGCGCGCGCCTCACGATCGACGGCACCACCGGAGACGTGCAATGGGCCTGAAGGAGTTCACGTTCGATCCCTCGCTGACCGACGCCTTCGTGGCCCTCGGGGAGGACCTGTACCGGGGCGACGCCGCCTGGGTGCCCCCCCTCGAGTCCGAGGTCCGGCGGCAGCTCGATCCCTCGTTCGCCTTCTACGGGCGACCCGGTCACGACCACCGGCGCTTCCTCGCCTTCGCGGGCGGCCGCCCCGCCGCCCGGGCGCTGGCCTCGATCCACCCCGGGCTCCGCGACCGCGACGGCACCCCGGTGGGCGCGGTGGGCCTCTTCGAGTCGACTCCGGACGAAGGCGCCGCCGGGGAGGTGCTCGGGGCGGCGGTGGCCTGGCTCGAGGAGCGGGGTCTTCACCGGATCTGGGGACCGCTCCAGTTCGACATCTGGCACGGGTACCGGTTCAAGACCCGCGGCTTCGACGAGGAGCGCCTCCTCGGAGAGCCCGACAACAAGCCGTACTACCCGGAGCAGTTCGCCCGCTTCGGCTTCACCGAGCGACGGCGCTGGAACTCCTTCCCCCTCGGCGGGCCGGGGGGCCTGGAGGAGCTGGCCGCCTCGGGCCGCGAGGACTACGAGCGACTGACGGCCCGCGGCTACCGCTTCGAGCCCTTCGACACCGAGCGCTTCGACGAGTCGGCGGGCCTGCTCCACCGGGTTCTCAGCGACTCGTTCTCCCGCTTCCTGGGATTCACCCCGGTCGAGCCGGCCGAGTTCCGGGAGGTGCTGGGAGCGGCGCGCCGCGCCATCGACCCGCGCTGCTCACACTTCTTCTACGACGAGACCGGCGTCCCGGCCGGGTTCAGCGTGGCGCTGCGCGACCTCGCCCCCGCCGTCCGGGCGATGCGGGGACGCTTCTGGCCCCTGGCCCGCCTCGCCTTCCTCCTCCGGCAACGGCACGCCCGGCGGCTCCTGCTCCACCTCGGGGGCATCACCCGCGCCGAGTCGGCCCGGCACAACGGCCTGGCCCGGGCCGCGGTCCACCACACTCTCGATCGTGTGCGTCAGGCCGGCTACTCCGACGTGCACGCCACCCTCGTGGCCGGGGGCAGCCCCATGCGACGGCACTACGGCCCGTTCGCCTCGGACCGGCGCCGCGAGTACACCCTGTTCGAGCTGAGGCGATGACTCCGCCGCGCTACGTCGACCGGGCGAGCGGAGAGTGGCGCCGGGAGCGCGTCCACGCGCACCGCTTCCTGGAGTGGCTCTACAACACCGCCTCCGGGCGCCTCGCCACCGGGGTGCTGGTGCGGAGCCCCCACTTCTCTCGTCTGTACGGCTGGGTCCAGCGCCGGCGGTGGAGCCGCCGCCGCATCCGCCCCTTCGTCGAGCGCATGGGCGTGGACACGACGGGCTCGGTGAAGTCCCTGGACGAGTTCGAGACCTTCGCGGACTTCTTCACCCGAAGGCTCCACCCCTGGGCTCGGCCCCTCCACGGCAACGAGCGTGCCTGCCTCTGCCCCGCCGACGGCAGGGTGCTGGTCTACCCGCGGGTGGACCGGCGGTCGCGCTACCGCATCAAGCGGGCGGTCTTCCAGCTCGACGGCCTGCTCCGCGACGAGGCCCAGGCCGAGTCGTTCCACGGAGGATCGATGGCGGTGGTGCGCCTGGGGCTGGCCGACTACCACCACGTGCACTTCCCGGACTCGGGGGTTCCGTCGCCGGCTCGGGCCATCCCCGGCGCGTACCACGCCGGGGGACCCTACGCGCTCCGGCGACTGGTGCCGTTCTACACCGAGAACCACCGGATGGTGACGCCCTTCACCTCGGACCACTTCGGAGCGATGGCGATCGTGGAGGTGGGCGCCCTGACCGTCGGCTCGATCCGACAGGCCTACTCGCCCCACACGCGGGTGGGTCGGGGCGAGCACAAGGCAGGCTTCGAGCCGGGGGGCTCCACCGTGGTGCTCCTGCTGCGGCCCGGGGCCATCGAGTGGGACGACGACCTCCTGGCCCGGAGCCGCCAGGAGCTCGAGGTCCACGTGCGCGTGGGCGACTCGCTGGGGCGAGCCCCCGAGGGGAGGGTGTGATGAGCCGGAGCTTGGCCGAGACCATCGTGAGCCGGCGCGTCGGGGTCGTCCTGCTGCTCGCCGCCGCCGGCGCGGCCCTGCTGCCCCTGGCCCCCCGGGCCGAGGACGCCCTGGACGTCTTGGGGCGCATCCGCGGAAGCGAGTCCGCGGCGGTGGAGGAGGTCCTGGCCACGCGGTTCGAGTCACCCTTCGCCCGCAGCGTGGTCGCGGTCCTGAGCGGCGTGCCCTCCCCGGACACCCCCGCGGGGCACGATGCCCTCGCCGACCTCGTGGCCGCCCTGGGCGAGACCAGTGGGGTGACCCGCACCTGGTCCCACCTCGACCAGGCCGACTCCTTCTTCGCCGGCTCCGGAGGGGGCACCTTCGTCATCGTCGGTCTCGACCCGCAGGAGTCACCGGATGCCCTGGTGGCTCGCCTGCGCGAGGAGGGTCGGCGGGTCGCCGCCCGATTGGGACAGCGTTTCCCCGGCGCCGCCCTGCGCTGGACCGGCGAGCCCGTCCTCAACATCGACTTCCGCCGCGCCACCGCCGAGGAGGTCCGGGGCGCCGAGGCGCGGGCCCTTCCCCTGACCGCGCTCCTCCTCCTCGTGGCCTTCGGCAGCCTGGTGGCCACCGCCCTGCCCCTCGTGGCCGGGAGCCTCGCGGTGGGCTTCACCCTCGGCGCCGCGGTCCTGCTCACCCGCTGGTGGCCCCTGGCCACGACCCTCCAGGTCGTGGCGTCGATGCTGGGCCTGGGGCTGGGCATCGACTACGCGCTGCTCACCGTGAGCCGCTTCCGGGAGTCCCGAGCGAGCGGGAGACCGGTGGAAGACGCGGCCGCGGACGCCTGCCGTCACGCCGGCGGGACCGTCGCCCTCTCCGGGGCGGCGGTGGCCATCGGCTTTGCCGGCCTGCTGTTCGTCCCGGTGAGCGAACTGCGCTCGCTGGCCCTGGGCGGGCTTCTCGTGGTGGGCACCTCGGTCCTGATGGCGGTCACCCTGCTTCCGGCGCTGCTCGCCTGGCTCGGCCCCCGCATCGACCGGGGCCGGCTCCCCTGGCGACGCTCCGGGGACCCGTCGACGAGGACGGCCGACGCCTGGCGGCGCTGGGGCCGGTGGGTGTGGCGCCACCCGGTCCTGGTGCTCCTGGTCGCGGGACCGCCCCTGCTCCTCCTGACCGCGCACGCCCCCCGCATGCGGACGGGGATGCCCGACGGGGACTGGCTGCCGGGAAGCATGGAGTCAACCGCCGCGGTGAAGGACCTGAAGGCGATGGGGCGCAGCGGGCTCGTCCAGGAGGTCCGCGTGGTGATCCACCTTCCGGAGGAGGCCTTCGCCCTCGGGGCCGAGGGCTGGCACGCCCTCCGCCGGGCCGAGAGGACCCTGGCCGCCGACCCCCGCGTCGCCCGGGTGCAGTCGCTCAGCCGCGTGGCCGGCGACCGGGCCGACGACCTGGCCTACGTCAGCTTCCTCCCGGGCTTCCTCAAGCACTGCTTCATCAGCGGCGAGGGCGACGCCGGCCTCCTCAGCCTCATCCCGCGGGAGGGGGTGCCACCGGCGGAGGTCGCGGGCCTGGTGCGCGAGCTGCGCCGCGTCGACCCCGCCACCCTCACCGGCCTGGAGGGGGCCCGCCTGCAGGTGGGGGGCCTGCCCGCGTTCAACGTGGACTACGACGACGCGGTGGCGGGGCGCTTCGGCGGGGTGGTAGCCCTGGTCATCGGGGCCACCCTCCTCGCCCTCTTCCTCGCCTTCCGCTCGGTGCTCATCCCGCTCAAGGCGGTGGCTCTGAACCTGCTCTCGGTGGGGGCCGCCTTCGGCGCGGTGGTCCTGGTCTTCCAGGACGGCCACGGCGCCTCCTGGCTGGGGCTGACCGGGGCCACCGGCAGCGTGTTCCCGGCGGTGCCGGTCCTCGCCTTCGCCATCGTGTTCGGGCTGAGCATGGACTACGAGGTCTTCCTGATGACCCGGGTGGCGGAAGCACGCCGCTCCGGCCGGGACGAGGGCGAAGCGGTGGCCGAGGGCCTCGCCCGCACCGGGCGCGTGATCACCAGCGCCGCCGCGGTCATGGTGGCGGTGTTCGGGGCCTTCGCCGCCGGTGGGTTCCTTCTCGTCAAGATGCTCGGCTTCGCGCTGGGAGTGGCGGTGCTCCTGGACGCCACGCTGATCCGGGTGGCCGTGGGCCCGGCCCTGCTGCGCCTGGGCGGACGCTGGAACTGGTGGCCGGGCACGCACGTGTCGGGCAGCACCACCGAACGCCACCGCGATCCCGAGGACCGAACCGACCTGCGACCGGCTGCCCTGGCGCCCGACGAGGACACGCACATCCCGGGTGTCGCCGCGCGAGCCGCGGTCGCCGAGTAGTCATTCCCGGGGCCGGGCGCGCGAGCGCCAGGCCCCGGGGTCAGGAGGACGTCATGCCGTTTCCGAGAGCCACCGCAAATGACGTGCTGGAGGACATCCGTCACAGGACGCGAGGAGCCGGCTTCGGGGCGCGCCTGGCGCCCCGTCCCCCCTCCGAGGACCCCCTGCCCGCCCCGGTGCCGCGGGACGCGGGCGGCACGAGCCGGGTCGAGGACCGGCGGGCGCTCGTCGCCGACCTCGGCACTCCGCTCCCGGTGGTGACGGGCGCCCGCACGGTGGTGCCCGAGCACGAGTTCCGCGGGAACGTCGAGAACTTCGTGGGCCTGGCCCAGGTTCCCATCGGGCTGATCGGCCCCCTGCGGCTCTGCGGTCTCCACGCCCAGGGCGACTACTACGTGCCCCTGGCCACGACCGAAGGGGCGCTGGTGGCCTCCTACGCGCGCGGGGCCTCGGCGATCAGCCGCGCCGGCGGGGCCCGGGTCGTCTGTGCGTTGCGACGGACCACGCGCGCGCCCTTCTTCCGCTTCCGCAGCCTCGTCGACGCCGGCCTGTTCATCGAGTTCGCCCTGGAGTCGTTCCCGCGCCTCCAGGAGCTCGTGGGCGAGGCCACCCATCACGGCCGGCTCGAGGACCTCCGCGTCCACTGGGAAGGCAACTTCGTCTACCTCCTCTTCGACTACTCCACCGGGGACGCCGCCGGCCAGAACATGGTCACCGTCGCCACCCGCCACCTCGCCGCGTGGCTCGCCGAGCGCTCGCCGGTCCGGCCTTCCTCGTGGACGGTGGAGAGCAACCTGTCCGGCGACAAGAAGGCCTCCACCGTCAACCACCAGTACGTCCGGGGCAGCCGGGTGATGGCCGAGGCCGAGCTGCCGCGGGTCCTCGTCGAGGAGAGCCTGCACACGACCCCCGAGGCCATCGAGACCTACTGGAAGGCGGCCTCCGTCGCCTCGACCCAGGCCGGCAGCATCGGCGTGCAGGGACAGTTCGCCAACGGCCTCGCCGCGCTCTTCCTGGCCTGCGGGCAGGACGTGGCCTGCGTGGCCGAGGCCGCGGTCGGCAACGTGCGCCTCGAGCGGACGGAGGCGGGGGACCTCTACGCCTCGGTGTGCCTCCCCAACCTGATCGTCGGCACGGTGGGCGGGGGCACGGGAACCCCCACCGCCCGCGAGTGCCTCGGGCTCCTCGGCTGCGTGGGCGAGGGGTCGGCGGCGAAGCTGGCCGAGATCGCCGGGGGACTGGTGCTGGCCGGGGAGATCTCCATCGCCGCCGCGCTGACCGCCGGGGAGTTCACGCGGGCCCACGCGATTCTCGGTCGGAGGGCCGCGACGCCGGTGGACGGAACCCTCTCCGATCCGCCACCCGGTAACGGAGTCCCGGCGTTTCTTCTCCATCGAAGTGAGAACGCACCCACGAACCCAAGGAGGCGACGATGAAGAAGCTGATGCTGACGGGACTGGTCCTGCTCGCCGTGCCCGCCCTGGCCACGGCCTGGCACGAGCCCCCGCCCCCGACCGACCTGGTGTCGGT
>JAJDNS010000070.1 GCA_022340585.1 Acidobacteriota bacterium | reverse complement strand
GTCGCTGCGGGCGTCCACCGCCTCCCCCGCCGCCTGCTCCGGGGACATCCAGGCCACGGTGCCCACGATCGCCTGCTCGGCGGTCAGGTCCTCGTGGTGCGAGACGGTGGGGGCCTCGCTGTCGAGGAAGGGGGCCTGGGTGAGCTTGGCCAGGCCGAAGTCCAGGATCTTCACGCCGCCGTCTCTCGTCACCATGACGTTCGCGGGCTTGAGGTCGCGGTGGACGATGCCGGCGGCGTGAGCGCGGCCGAGGGCGTCGGCGATCTGGACGGCGAGGCCCAGGGCCTCGCCCAGGGGCAGGGGCTTGCGGGCCAGGCGGGTCTCGAGGGTCTCGCCCTCGACGAGCTCCATGACGATGAGGTCCTGGCCGTCGACGGTGAGGACGTCGTGGACGGCCACGATGCCCGGGTGGTTGAGGGCAGAGGCGGCCTTGGCCTCTCCGAGGAAGCGCTGGCGACGCTCGGGGTCTCTGGACTTGTCGGGAGGGAGGCCCCTTCGCCGAGCCGCTCGACGACGTCGTAACGGTCGATCGTCCGGCCGATCATGGCGGGGCCCCGCCCGGCAGTCCAGCACCCGCGGATGAGGGGTCCGGTCTCGAATCGTCGACGGCGTCGCGTGCGGGACGGGGGGTTGGTGGCGGCGGATCCGCCGAGGGGTCAGCCGGTGGCGACGGCCGACCGGCGACGACGGCGGCGGCGGGGCCGCCGGGTGGCGGCGCAGCGCCGGGCGAACTCGGCGTCGAGGGCGGCGAGGTCCACCGGCTCGGGCTCGGGCTGAGACACGTCGAGGTCGAAGGCCGCCGGCTCGGCGGGCTCGGCGAGGAGCTCCCCGACGGTCTCGGGCTCGGTTTCCCCGGAGTCCACGTACTCGGCGTCGGCCTTCGCCCAGAAGGGACGGCCGCAGGGGCGACAGAGGTGGCGCTCGAGGCCGACGAGGGCGCCCAGGGCCCCGAACGGCCCGGGTGCGGGGAAGACGTTCTGGCTGCCGCAGCGGGTGCACGACAGCGCGTCGGTGAAGAGGCCCTTGAAGATGGCGTTCGCGGCGGTGGTCATGCTCAGCGGTCTTTGCAACTCTCGCGCCACCCTCGGGGCGAGCGGGAAGCAGCCCAATCTGGTGTCCTGCGGGCCGCAGTATAGACGATCTTGCGTCCGTTGGGTGCATGGCGAACGCATTTCGCATACTCGAGGATGGGTGGACGGCCGGAGGGCGGTCGGGACTCCGGTCCCCGGCTGTCCCAAAATCAGACGGGTCCGGGACCCCCAGACTAGCGGTCCTGGCCGGGTGTGCTCGTCTCGACGACGTGGGTCGTGACGGCGCGGAAGGTGTCGGTCCAGAGTCGCGGTGGGACGCGAGCCAGGCCAGCAGCTCCTGGTGGGCCTCGCGGGAGACCGGGATGTGGTCCCCGCCCACGCCGTGGAACATGAAGACCGCGAGGCCGCCGGCGTCGACCGCCTTCTGCACGAAGGCGATCAGGGCCCGGGCTATCCTAGCGGCGCGATGTCCACCGGGAGCCGACCGCCAGCACGAGGACACCTCCGGGAGGCGGCGGGACGTCTCGGGCTGGTGCTGGGCGCCGTGGTCGTCGTCCTGCTGGGGGCGGAGGCGGGGACGCGCCTCCTCTCGCCGGTCGGGCCCGCCCTGCTGGTGGCCGATCCGGAGATCGGCAAGCGGTACGTGGCCGGCTTCGAGGGCCGGGTGTTCGTGGACGAGGCCGGGCGCGCGGTGGCGCTCCGCTTCAACCGCGAGGGGTTCCGGGGACCGGACCGTCCCCGCCCGAAGCCCCCGGGGACCTTCCGGGTCGCCGTCATCGGCGACTCCATGATCGCGGGAGTGGCGACGGCCGAGGGGAAGACGCTGGTGGGGCGTCTCGAGACCGCGCTCGCGGAGCGGCGACCGGAGGCGAGGGTCGAGGTCCTGAACTTCGGGGTGTCGAGCTCGAGCACGGGCCAGGAGCTGGCCCTGTACCGGGGGCTGGTCTCGGCCTACGAGCCGGACCTGGTGCTGCTCGCCCTCTTCGTGGGGAACGACTTCGCCGACAACTCGGGCCGGCTCACCCGGGCCCGGCGGATCTACTTCGACCTCGACGAGGGGGGCGTGCTGCGGGAGAGAGGGCGCCCGGCGGCCCCGGGGCCGCTCACCCTCTGGCTCCAGCGCCACAGCCGGTTCTACGTGTGGCAGATGCGGGCCTTCCGCATGCTGCGCGGCGCCGGCCGCGCGGCGGTGGGAGCGATCCCCCCCGGGCTGCGGGTCTTCGAGGTCCCGGGCGACCCGGACCTCACCCACGCGTGGACTCTCCTCGACCGGGTTCTCCGGCAGTTCAAGGCCGACGTGGAGGCGGACGGGAGCCGCTTCGCGCTGGTGGTCGTCCCCTGCGCCGAGCAGGTCCACGAGGACCTCTGGGCGAACCTGGCCTCCCGGGCCGCCGCGCAGGGGCGCACGCTGGACCGGGAGCAGCCCGGGCGACGGCTCTCCGCGATCGCCCACGACGAGGGGATCCCCCTCCTGGACCTCACCCCCGCGTTCCGCGAGGCCGCCGGCGCTCGGCCCTCCGGGGATACCGACGCCAGCCCGTTTCTGCTGGGCCGCTACCACCTCAGCGACGCGGGGAACCGGATCGCCGCGGACGAGGTGCTCCGCTTCCTGACCTCCCTCTACTCGTAGCGGAGGGCTTCGACGGGGTCGAGGCGGGCGGCGGCCATGGCGGGGTAGATGCCGAAGCCGAGGCCGACGGCGGCGGAGACGCCGACCGAGAGGACGATGGAGCTCAAGGTGACGACGGTGCTCCAGCCGGCGTAGGCGGCGACGCCCCTGGCGATGGCGAGGCCCATGGCGATGCCGAGGAGGCCGCCGGTCACGGTGACGGTGAAGGCCTCCATGACGAACTGGTTCCGGATGTCGGCCTGGCGGGCGCCCATGGCCCGGCGCACGCCGATCTCCCGGGTGCGCTCGAGGACGGTGGCGAGCATGATGTTCATGATGCCGATGCCGCCCACGAGCAGCGAGATGCCGGCGATGGCCCCCATGACGATGTCGAAGAGGCGCTGGGTGCGCCGGCTCTGCTCGAGGAGGGCCTCGGGCACGGTGATGGTGTAGTCGACGGCCCCGCCGTGGAGGCGGTCGAGGAGGGTGGCGATGACCGCCGCGGACTCCTGGACCGGGGTGCCCGGCGACATGGAGACCACGAGCTCGTCGAGGGGGCTCTTGAGGGCGGCGCGGTCGAAGCGGCGCTCGGCGGTGGTGACGGGGAGGTAGACGTCGTTGGCGGTGCCCTCGAGGGCCACGCCCTGGACCTCGCGCTTGCCGCCGCTGGGGGCGAGGACGCCGACCACGGTGAGCCACTGGTCGTTGACCTTGAGGGGGCGGCCGAGGGCGGGCTCGAACCCGAACAGCTCGCGGCGCACCCCGTCGCCGATGACGCAGACCGGGGCGTAGGTGTCCTCGTCGTTCCGGTCGAAGAAGCGCCCCTCCCGCAGCGTCACCTTCACCAGCGCGGGGTAGTCGTGGGAGACGCCCACCACCCGCGGCTTGGCCCGCCCGGTGGGCGAGAGGACCTTCCAGGGCTCGATCTCGATCTTCGCCACCACCCGCTCCACCCCGGGCACGGCGTCGCGGATGGCGCGGGCGTCGCGGCTGGCGAGCCCCGCGCTCTTGCGCCGGATCTCCTGGAGCTCGTTCTCGCGGTCGAAGCGCTTGTCCTCGATCACGATGTTCCTCAGGCCCATGGCGTCGATGATCTCCAGGGCCTGCTTCTCCGCCCCCGCCCCGATGGAGAGCATGGCGATGACCGCGCCCACCCCGAAGATGATGCCGAGCATGGCGAGGAAGGAGCGCAGCGCGTGGTGGCGCAGGCTCTCGAGGCCCGAGGCGAAGGCCTCGCGGGGGTCGATCACCGCCCCGCCTCCGCCGCCGGGGGCGCCCCCTCCTCGTCCTCGCCGCCGAAGACGCGCGCGGCCTTCTCCGAGGGGTCGCGGAGCGCGATCCGGTCCCCGGCCTCGAGGCCGCCCTCCACCACCACCCGCGAGATGCTCTGCCCCCCCACCGTCACCGGCACCGGCTCGAAGCGTCCGCCCGCGCGCCGGTACACCACCCGCTCGCCGTCCCTCTCGAACAGCGCCCCGCGGGGGATGGCGAGGACGTCGTCGATCTCCTCGAGGCGGATGGTGGCCCGCACGCGCTGGCCGGGCTTCATGGTCGCGGGGTCGGTGCTCGCCAGGGCGAGCGTCGTCTCGAAGTAGCGCACCGGGGACCCCCAGCCCTTGGTCTTGGCCAGGGGCTCGACCCGCGCCACCGTGGCCTCGTGCACCGCGCCGGGCTGGCCCTCGATGGCGACCGTCGCGTGGAGCCCGGGGGCGAGGCCGGCCCCGTCGGCCTCGAGGACGAAGACCCTGGCCTCGAGCTCCGAGAGCTCGGGGATCTCCGCGATCTTCTGGCCGGGCCAGACGGTGTCGCCCACGAACGGGGTCTCGCCGCGCCAGTTCCGGTCGAGGATGAGGATCCCGTCGTGGGGGGCGGTGATGCGGAGCGAGCGGAGGCTCTTCTCGGCGATGTCGAGCTTGAGCCGCGCCTTGCCCGCGTCGATGTGGCCGAGCTGCTTCTCCGCGGCCGAGAGCTCGCCGCCGGTGTCGAGCCGCTTCCCGGCCACGTCGGCCCGGGCGGCGTAGAGCTCCTTGTCGATCTGCGACTCGATGATCTCGTGGCGGCCGAAGATGTAGTCGTCGGTGAGCTCGAAGGTCTCGGCCCGGTCGAGCTCCTCCCGGGCCACGTCGCGGTCCAGCGTGTGGGAGCGCTCGTTCTTGTGGGCGTCGGCCTCGGCCTGGGCGATCCGGGCCTGGGCCGCGGCGAGGTCGTCGAGGCCGTCCGCCTCTTCCTTGCGGGCGTCGTAGGGGTCGAACTCGGCCACGGTGTCGCCCGCCGCCACGATGGCGCCGTCGCGGGCGAGGAAGGCGATCTTCTGCGGGCGGCCGGCCTCGACGGGAGCGAGGATGGGGGCGGCCTTCACGGCCTTGAGCGTCCCCCCGCCCTCGACCTCGCGCACGAAGCGGCCGGGGCGGACCTCGAAGGTGGCGACGTCCTCGGGGTCGAGGGAGCGCACGAGGCCGGCCCCGACGAGCACGACGAGGAGAACCCCGGCGGCGAGGACAGCCCAGCGGGCCCTCCCGCTCACGAGGCGGCGGGGGTCGAGCCTCACCCCGTCGCCCCCACGGCGCCCCCGCCCTCCGGGGACGGGGCGGCGAGGTCGACCGTGCTCACGGTGTCGCCCTCCTCGAGGCCGGAGAGGACCTCGACCTCCCTCGCGTTGCTGCGCCCGAGTGCGACCGCGACCTCGCGCCAGCCCAGGCCGCGCCTCGCCCAGACCACCGGGCCCTCGTCGCGCAGGAAGACCGCCTCGCGGGGCACGAGGAGGAGGTCGGGGATGCGGGCGGTCTCGACCTCGCCCCGGAAGCGCATGGCCGGGCGCATGAAGGTGGGGTCGGTCTTCTCCAGGACGATCTCGACGCGGAAGCCCTTGAGGGGCGTGCGCCAGGAGCGGCGCTGGACGGTGCGCCCGATCCGCGCCACCTTCCCCTCGAGGTCGAAGTCGGGGCGGGCCTCGAGGCGCACGGTGACCGGCTGGCCCTCCCCCACCGGGCCGCCGTCGGCCTCGTCGACGAAGCCGTCCCCCTTCATCTCGGCGAGGTCGGGGATGGCGAGGATCTGCTCGCCGGACCACACCGAGTCGCCCACCTTCTTCTTCTCGTCGTTCCAGCTCGTGAGGTAGACGACGATGCCGTCCTGGGGGGCCACGACCGTCATCTTCTCGATGTTCGTCTCCAGGGCCTCCACCCGGCCCCCGGCGCGGTCGCGCTGGCGCACCAGGGACTGCAGCTCGGAGCCGACCAGGGCCTCGGTGGTCTCGATCTCGGCCTTCAGGTTCTCGAGGTCCCGCTCGCAGCCCTTCATCTCGAGGAGGGCCTTCTCCCGCTCCACCCGGGTCTGCAGCACCGGGGGCAGCTCGGTGTTCAGCTTCGCCTTCTCGAGGGCGGCCCGGGCCTGGGCGATCTGCTCCTCGAGGGCGAGGCGCTTCATCTCCAGGTCGACAGTCTTCTGCTCGACCTTGGTCTTCGCCTCCTCGTACTCCGCCCGCTTCTGGGCGAGGAGGCGCTCGAGGGCCTCGGTGTCGAAGCGCAGGACGGGATCGCCCTCCTTCACCTCGGTGCCCTCCGGGGCCATGAAGGCGATCTTGAACTCGACCTCGGGCACGGGGGGACACCCCAGCCCGCGCGAGCGCGCCGCTTCGAGCTCGCCCTCGACGTCGACGGTGAGGACGAGGTCGCCGCGGGTGACCGGGACCGGGTCGCCGCCGTCGGGACCGTCGGGCCAGAGGGCGGCGAGGAGGAGGAGAGAGAGGAGGACCATCGCCAGGACGACGACCCAGCGGGGCACGCGGTCGAGGCGGGCGCGGACGTCAGAAGCCAGAGACACGGTCGCCCTCCTCCAGGCCCTCCGCCACCACGCACTCCACCGGGGTGCAGGCGGTGAGCGTCACCGGCACCGGGTCGGCGCCCGTGTCCCGCCGGACCACCGGGCCGTCCTCGTCGAAGCGCACGGCGCCGCGGGGGACGACGAGGGCGTCGTCCCACTGGCCGCGCACCACCTCGACCCGCACCGACAGCCCCGGGCGCATGAGGGGGTCGGTGGTCTCCAGGGAGACGCGCACCGGGAAGCCGGGGCGGGTGGCGACCCAGCCGCGGCCCCCCTCCGACGCCACCGAGCCGACCTCGGTCACCTCTCCCTCGAAGACGCGGTCGGGGTAGGTGTCGAGGATCGAGCGGGTCTTCATCCCCGGGGCGACCCGCCCGTGGTCGGACTCGGGGAGGATCGCCTGGACCTCCATCTCGCCGGGGTCGGGGATCTTGCCGATGGGGTACGACGGCCAGACCTGGTCTCCCGGCTGCAGCTTGCGGGGGCCCTCCGGTCCCCACTGGTAGTAGGGGCCCACGAGGAAGATCCCGGACCGGGGCGCCAGGAGCGACATGCTGCCCAGGGACCGCTCGTTCTCGGCCAGCTCGCGCCGGGCCTTCTGCTCGGTGGCCCGCGCGGCCTCGATGGCGGCGCGGGAGGTGGCGGCGTAGGCCTCCTGCTCGAGGCGCGCCTTCTCGAGGGCGGCCTGCTTCTCGTGGAACGTGGCCTGGAACTTCCGCCACTCCGCCGCGGGGCGCATCTCGCGGGGGATGACCGCGTCGACCTCGGCCTTGTCGGCCTCCACCTGGGCCTTCTCCACCGCCACCCGCTTCTTCTCGGCCTCGGCGGCGGCGTTGCGCTCGGCCCCCTCGCGGGCGATGACCGCCTGCTCGAGGGCGAGCCGGCGCTCCTCGATCCGCTGGATCAGGTTGGAGGCGTCGAAATCGACCAGGCGGTCGCCCTCGGTCACCTCGGCCCCGTCCTCGGCCATCCACCGGATCTGGAGGCGACCCGGCCCCCGTGGCGTCACGATGGCGGTGGAGCGCACCGCGGCCAGCTCCCCGCTCAGGAGGAAGACGTCCTCGACGGCCCGGCGCACCACCCGGTCGTCGCGCGCGCCCTCCCGTTCCCCAGGCTCGGCGCGCCCGCTCGTGCACCCCGGCAGCGCCAGGGCCACGACCGCCGCCCAGCACACCCTGCGCACGGCTCCCACTCCCCCCCTCCGACTATACCTCTCAAAAAGGGGTCAGGTCCCAAACGTAGCCTCCCCCGCCGGGTGGCCCGCTGCCGTGGACCCCTCTTCCCCTTCACGGCTGTCGCCCGGGGCCGTCACGCCGATCGCGCGATCTTGCTGACGGTCGTCTTGTGGAGGCCGAGGTGGCGGGCGATCTCGGCCAGGCTGTACGCGTGGGTCCGGCTCACCGCGCGGATGCGTCGGTCGCGGAGCTGCGGGTTCCGAAGGACGCGAGGGGGGAAGAGCCATTCGAGGGGCTCCTGGTGGGCCGCACACTCCCGGCGGGGAATCCCGGGCTGCGGGGTTCGGGCTTCCAGCTCGCGGGCCACCTCCCTGGCGAACTCCTTCGAGCCCAGGAGTGAGCCTCGCTTCTTCGCACAGGGGGAGTCGCGGCCGATACCACCGCGCACGAACTCCCGATAGCGCGCGGGAGAGCCAAACTGCTCGAGGAGGGGTTCGACGGTCAGCCAGCGAGGAGGCGGGACCCGGCCCAGGGCGGCGCGCAGGCTCGACCAGCGGTACTCCTGCGGGTCTCGCACCATCTCCGCCCGCACGGGGTTGAGGACGACGTAGCGGGTCAGCTCCAGGAAATGGGCTTCCCGCTCGACGAGAACGGCCTTGAAGCGCCCCTGGAGGACGTGCCCGACGCGGTCGTGTCGGCGGTTGAAGCGCTGGGTGTAGACGCCGTTCAGCTGGCGCATGCCGCGCGAGAGGTTGGCCTCGGGTGTCTCGATGACGAGATGGTAGTGGTTCGGCATCAGGCAGTAGGCGTGGCAGATCCACGCGAACTGGTCGACGACGTCGCCGAGGATGTCGAGAAGCCGGAGGCGGTCGGGGTCGTCCACGAAGATGGAGGCGCGCGCGTTGCCCCGCGAGATGACGTGGTAGAGGGCCCCAGGGAATTCGATGCGTAGTGGGCGTGCCATGAGCTCGATGGTAGGCGGGCGTCCGGTCAGGGGAGGTCCAAGACGGAGTGGTGTGCTGGGGAGAGGACGGCAGGCTACGTTTGGGACCTGACCCCTTTGCGTTGGGCCCACCAGGAGCGGGCGGAGGCCTCGGTCCAGGAGCCGGCGGACTCAAGGGCGCGGAGGGCATCGCGAAGGACGGCGGCGGCGAACGGCCGGTCCGCGGCCTCCTTGGCCAGGCAGGCGAGGAGGAGCTCCTCGAGGTCGGCGGGTACCGGGGCTCCGAGCCGCTGCGACGGCGGCTCGGGAGGGGTGTGGAGGTGGTGGCTGCAGACCTCCACCAGCGTCTTACCGGAGAAGACGGGGGTGCCGGTGAGGAGGTAGTACCCCACCGCCCCGAGGGAGTAGAGGTCGCTCCGGGCGTCGACCGCGTCGGGATCGGTGATGGCCTCCGGCGACAGGTACAGCGGCGTCCCCTGCACGACGTTGGCCTGGGTGAGTCGAGCGTCGGTTCCCCGCTCCAGGTCCTTCACCAGGCCGAAGTCCACCACCTTGGCCACGTCGGGGAGGCCGCCCCGCTGGCAGAGGATCACGTTCTCGGGCTTGATGTCGCGGTGGATGAGCCCGACCCCGTGGGCCTCGACGAGGGCCGAGGCCACCTGGTCGAGGATGTGGATCACCCGGCCCGGGGGCTGGGGGCCGTCCTCGCGCACGAGCTGGTCGAGATTCGTGCCCTCGAGGTACTCCATGGCGTAGTAGAAGACGCCGTCGGGGGTGCGGCCGTAGTCGAAGACGGAGACGGTGTTGGGATGGGACAGCGACGCGGTGAGCTGCACCTCGCGCTCGAAGCGCTTGAGGGCCACCTCCCCCGCCTTGTCCGGGGGCAGGAGCTTGATGGCGGTGGGCCGTCGCAGCATGGCGTGGGAGGCCCGGTAGACGACGCCCATGCCGCCCTCGCCCAGCTTCTTCTCCAGGGTGTACTGACCCAGCTGGTGCGCCTGGCGGATCTCCTCGCGGAGGCCGTAGATGATGTGCGAGGTCAGGGTGGACACCACCGCGGCGCTGACGAGCCACAGCAGGGACCAGACCCGGCTGAGGACGGTCGGGTAGCCCCCCGGAACCGGGGCCGGCGTGTAGGAGAGGAGGGCCAGGGTCACCGGGACCGCACCGAGGAGGGCCACACGCGCGGTGTGAGCGGCGGCGGCGGGGACCAGCACCGCCCGCAGGATCACCATGTTGGTGAAGACGAGGACGAGGACCTGGGCCAGCTTGTCCTGGATCTCCGGCGGCACCGCGAGGGTCTGGAGAGAGAAGCCGAGGAGGGGGATCGCGACCGAGGCGCCGTCGATGGTCTGGAGCAGACGCGTCGAGAGGCCCGGCCGCCGCCGGCACACCTGCCAGAAGGCGAGGCTCACCAGCAGGGTGGCGAAGTGGAACAGGACCGATCGCCCCTCCGCCCCCCAGGCCTTCACTTGCGCAGAGGAGACCAGGCCCATGACCGCCCCGGCCACGAAGAAGGCTCCGGAGATCAGGAAGGCGACCTTGTTGAAGAAGGCCACCCGCTCCTGCAGGAAGGCACGCCCGCTCTCGGTGTCCAGATTGAGCGCAGTCGCGCCGCTGTGGAGACGACGCACGACCCCGGGCCCCGACACCATGAGCCCCAGTCTAAGGGGTCAGGTCCCGAATGTTGCATTGCAGGGATAGAAGGTCCCCGGCCAAGGACACGATCGCCATGGCGGAATCGTGTCCTTGGCCAAGGTATCCGGCCGCAGGCCGGTCGGGTCCTCTCGGGAGGACGGAATGCGACAAATGGGACCCGACCCCTTTAGAATCGAGCGGTCTTGAGGACGGTGCTGAAGCTCGGCGTGGCCGCGGCGATCGTGGTGTCGGCGTACTGGGCGATCGTCCGGGTGGCGGAGGCGAAGGCCAACGCCCTCGCCGGGGGCCACACCTTCGTGCTGGACCAGAAGAGCCCCGAGGAGTGGGAGGCCTTCGCCGCGCTCCGGGGGCGGTTGCGCGGGTGGGGCGAGTCGGATCTCGCGGCCACGCTCTTCCGGCTGCAGGAGCGCGGCGACCTCTGGGTGGCCCCGGACCTCGCGGGAGGACGCAGCGCGATCTACGTGAACGCCCTGAACCTGGTCCGGCGTGTCTTCATCAGACGCGACGAGCTCGTGGCCCACGGCCTCCCCTTCCCCGACCTCGACGTCCCCGAGTCGGCCCAGCGCACCTTCGAGACCATCCGCCTGGCCGGGACCCTGTTCCACGAGCTCCAGCACTACGACGGACTGGAGGACGAGGACGCGACCTACCAGCGCGAGATCCGGTGGTACAAGGAGCTGAGGGAGCGCGTGCCCGAGCGCCTCGGGGGAGACGAGCGCCGGCTGTTCGAGTGGGCGGTGGACTCCGCCATCAAGAGCGCCGCCGCCGCGCGCGAGAAGGCGGAGGAGTCGGGTCTCGAGTCGGGGCGGAGGGGTCAGGTCCCGAATGTTGCATTGCCGGGGTAGAACGTCCTCTTCCGAGGACGGAATGCTACAAACGAGACCTGACCCCTTTAGATCGAATGGCTCTCGCCGGGGCGGGGCGGGGTGGGAGATGATCGGCGCCATGCGAGAGATCATCCAGACGCTGACCGTGGGCCTGGCGCTCGGGGCGCTGGCCTTCCCGACCCCGCTGGGCGCCGCCGACGACGGCGCCATCCGCCTCATCGTGCGGGGGGACGACATGGGCTCGTCGGAGTCCTCGAACCGGGCCCACGTGGACTGCTACAACGACGGGGTGATGCGGACGGTGGAGCTCATGGCCGTCGGCCCCTGGTTCCCGGAGGCCACGCGGCTTCTCCGGGAGAACCCGGGGCTGGACGTGGGCCTGCACCTGGCCCTCACCAGCGAGTGGGACACGGTGAAGTGGCGGCCGCTCACCACGGCCCCCAGCCTGGTCGAGGAGGGGGGCTGGTTCTTCCCGATGATCTGGCCGAGCGAGAGCTACGGGAAGGACCGGGCGCTCAAGGAGCAGCCGTGGAAGCTGGAGGAGATCGAGCGCGAGCTGCGGGCCCAGATCGAGCTGACCCGGCGCGCGGTTCCCCACCTGAGCCACCTGAGCGGCCACATGGGCTTCGCGGCGATCGGCGAGGAGGTGGGCGGCCTCGTGAAACGCCTCGCCACGGAGTACGGGCTGGACATCGATCCCCAGGAGCACGACGTCCAGTGGCTGCGCTGGGACGGGCCGAAGGAGACCCCGGCGGAGAAGGTCGAGACCTTCGCCCGGATGCTCGAGAGCCTCGAGCCCGGGACCTGGGTCTTCGTGGACCACCCGGCGTACGACGGCCCGGAGATGCGGGCCGTCCACCACGTGGGCTACGAGGACGTGGCCGTCGACCGGCAGGGGGTGGTCGAGGCGTGGACGAGCGCCAAGGTGAAGGAGATCGTCGCGCGCCGGGGGATCGAGCTCATGGGCTACCGGGACCTGCTCAAGGAACAGGGGGTCCGGCGTTGAACGGTGAGTTCGGGTCCCGAAATCGTCCTCTGGAGAGGACGGCATTCAACATTCACGACCTGACCCCATGAGTGACAACGATTCGAGCCGGCGCGAGGTCTTGAAGCGGGGGGCGCTCCTCACCGGCGCGCTCGTCCCGGGGGCGCTGGCCACCGGGGTCGAGGCGAGCGCGGCGCGCGGCCCCTTCGACGTGCGCGACTTCGGCGGGAAGGGCGACGGGACGACCTTCGACACCGCGGCGCTCCAGGGCGCCATCGACGCCTGCCACGCGGCGGGCGGGGGGACGGTCCACGTTCCCGCCGGCACCTGGCTGACGAAGCCCTTCCGCATCCTCTCCCACGTCACCCTCCACCTCGACGCCGGCGCGCTCGTCCTCGGCAGCCCGCACCTCGAGGACTACGCGGTGGAGGGGGAGGACGCGAGCGGGGAGTCGGAGCGGGAGGGAGTGGTCACCGCCCGCGGCGCCGAGCGGGTGGCGATCGTGGGGCGCGGGACGATCGACGGCAACGCCCTCGCCTTCCACGACGAGACGACGTCCCACGCCCCGCCCGACTTCGACCGGCGCTTCGTCCGCCAGGGCGAGGACTTCATGCCCGACGGGGAGTTCTTCGAGCACGGCCCCCTCGCCCACGGGGAGCGTCCGGGCAACCTGCTGCGGGTCTTTGGCTGCCGCGACGTGCTGGTGCACGGCGTCACCATCCAGAACTCGCCCACCTGGACGTCCCACTACAACGACTGCGAGAACGTCACCATCGAGGCGATCCGGATCAACAGCGACGCCAGCGGCACGATGATCCCCAACGACGACGGGATCGACATCAAGGGCTGTCGCGACGTACGCATCCTCGCCTGCGACATCGACACCGGCGACGACTGCATCGCGATCTTCGGCTCGGAGCGCGTGAGCGTGACGAGCTGCACCCTCTCCACCCGCTCCCTCGGGATCCGGGTGGGCTACACCGGGGGCGACATCCGCGACTGCGTGTTCACCAACCTCGTCATCCACCGGGCGAACCGGGGCCTCGGGGTCTTCGTCCGCGGGGCGGGCTCGGTGGAGAACGTGATCTTCTCGGACATCGTCCTGCGCACCACGCTCTTCACCGGGCACTGGTGGGGCAAGGGCGAGCCCATCCACGTCTCGGCCATGCTCTGGGACCCCGAGGCCACGACCGCCGGGCGCATCCGCAACGTGACGTTCTCCCGCATCCGCGCGGAGGGCGAGGCCGGGGTGGTGGTCTGGGGCACCCCGGACAACCCCATCGAGAACGTGCTGTTCGACGACGTGCAGCTGAAGGTGAAGCGGGGGCCGCAGTCCGACGCCTACGGCGGCAACGTGGACCTGCGCTCCGCCCCCACCCCGGAGGAGAGCCTGTTCGGCCGGGACCTGCCGGCGCTGCTGGCGAAGGACGTCGGCCGGATCCGGCTGCGGGGCTTCGAGGTGGAGTGGGGCGAGGACGTGCCCGCGTTCTTCACCCACGCGGTGGAGTGCGAGGGGTTCCGGGAGCTCGAGGTGGAGCGGTTCCGCGGGCGGCAGGCGCAGTCGACTGGTTCGGCCCTGCGTCTCGTTCGCGGAGAGGACGCGGTCGTGCGGAACTCCCGGGCCACGGAGGGCACCGACGTCTTCGTGGAGTCCCGCGACGTGACCGGCCGCGCCGTGCTCGCGGGCAACGACGTCCGGGCGGCCCGGACGCCGACCGTCCCCGCCGGCTTCGGGCGCCGCGACCACGGACCCGCTCGCTGAGGGGCCGGGACGGCAGCCGTCGGGGCCTGACGGCCGCCGGGACTCGGGTAGGATGGTGCCGCCGGCCCCGGGCCGGTCCGCGCGGAGGTGAACGCCATGCCCCGACTCGCCCTTGCCGGTGGGACGCCGGTCCGGACCCGGCCCTTCACCCGGTGGCCCGACCACGACGAGCGGGAGCGGGCCCTTCTCCTCGAGGCCCTCGAGGCGCGCAGCTGGGGCGGGTACCCCTTCCCCAACACCTTCGCCGACCGCTTCGCCACCGCCTTCGCCGAGGCCCACGACGCGCGCCACGCCTTGCCGGTGGCCAACGGGACCGTCGCCATCGAGATCGCCCTGAAGGCGGCGGGGCTGCGGCCCGGGGACGAGGTCATCCTCCCCGCCTACACCTTCGAGGCGAGCGCCGCCCCGGTGCTGCGGCTGGAGGCGGTGCCGGTCTTCGTCGACGTGCTCCCCTCGACCTGGTGCCTCGACCCGGCGGCGACCGAGGCCGCGATCACGACTCGCACGCGCGCGATCCTTCCCGTGCACCTCGCCATGTGCATGGCCGACATGGACGCCTTCACCGCGATCGCGGAGAAGCGCGGGCTGGCGGTGATCGAGGACTGCGCCCACGCCCACGGGGCGAAGTGGAAGAAGGTGGGGGCGGGATCGCTCGGCCAGGCCGGGGCCTTCAGCCTCCAGACCTCGAAGCTGCTCACCGCCGGCGAGGGCGGGGTGGTCACCACCAACGACGACGAGACCGCGGAGCGGGCCGAGAGCTACATCAACTGCGGGCGGGCCAGCCGCGCCGACCGCTTCGGTCACCGGCTCGTGGGCTTCAACCACCGGCTCACCGAGTTCCAGGCCGCGGTGCTCCTCGGCCAGCTCGAGAAGCTGCCGGCCCAGAGCGCCCGGCGAGCGGCGCGCGCGGAGAGGCTCGGGCGCGCCCTCGACGGGATCGACGGGCTGGCCCTCGTGGAGCCGGACCCCCGGCAGACGAGCCCGGCGATCTACCAGTACGTGTTCCGCTACGACGCCACCGCCTTCGAGGGCGCCTCGCGCGACCGCTTCGTGGCCGCTCTCGAGGCCGAGGGCATCCCCTGCGACGGGCTCTTCTACGAGCCGGTCTACCGGAGCAGCCTGTTCGCCGTGCGTCCCGGGGACTTCCGGGCCCTCGGCGACGGGGTCCCCTGGGCCGAGACCCGCTGCCCGGTGACCGAGCGCGCGGCGTACGAGGAGTCGGTGTGGCTCCACCACCCCGTGCTCCTCGGCAGCGAGAAGGACGTGGACGACATCGTCGAGGCCATCGCCAAGATCCGCGACAACCTCGACGACCTCCGCACCGCCGACCACCCCCTCGTCCACCTCAAGTCCCTCAACCGCGCCGCCCGCCGATAGAAGGGGTCAGGTCTCGAATGTTGCATTGCAGGGGTAATACGTCCTCTCCGGAGGACGGAATGCTACAAACGGGACCTGACCCCTTTTGTTCAGGCGCCGGCGAGGATCTGGAGGAGGTCGTGGGGGTTGCGGCCGTGGCGGTCGGCGAGGGACTTCATGGAGGATGCGGCGGTGGCCTCGATGCCGTGGCGGCGGAGACGGGCGAGGCCCTCCTCAGGTGAGATCTCGAGCTGGGCGCAGACCTCCTCCACCGTCTTGCGGCCGTAGCCTCCGCCGGCGGCAAGCTCCTTCGGCTTCTCCTGTCCCCTGAGGGCGGCCCACACCTGTTCGGGGGTCCGGCCGTGGGCCGAGGCGAGGGCCGCGATGGTCGACCGGGGCGTCGCGTCGTCGAGGCCGGCCTTCTCGAGGTTCCCGAGCGCGCGGTCGACGGGGATCTGGGTGACCGCGGCCAGGCGCTCGAGGGTCATGATCTCCGCGTGGGGGACCGGCGGCTCGGCGCCCTCCACGGACCAGCCTTCCTTGGCGCGGGTCCCGAGATCCATGACGGTGGCGAAGGGCGGAAGATCGGCGACGGTGAGGACGCCGATGGCGACCACCAGCCCCGCGGCGAGACCGAGCTCACGCTTCATGCGGATGCCGGCCACGAGCTTCGAGCGCAGGTACGACCAGAGGATTCGCCAGTTGAAGTACACGTGGAACACCCCGGCCAGAACGAAGAGGAAGGCGAAGACGGTGTGGATCGACTGCCACCCCTCCTTGTCGAGCCCGCCCAGGGTCCAGAGCGACCAGTGCGCGACCCGCCCCGGCGGCGCCACGTAGAGGACGAGCCCCGACGCGGCGATCAGCAGGAAGCTCAGGGTGACGAAGAGGGTGACGAAGGCGCGCCACTGGAATCGGGCCGTGCTGTTCTGGCTCATGGGTCTCCGAATGATGCTGGGGTCAGCAGGAAGGGGTCAGGTCCTGTTCGTAGCATTCCGTTCTTCGGAGAGGACGTCTAGTCCCTGCAATGCAACTTTCGAGACCTGACCCCTTTGGCTACTGGCAGTTCTGGAAGGCGGGGAGGTGGTTGTTCAGGGAGACCGCCTGGAGGTTGGTGAAGACGTTGATGGCATCCTGGGGCAGATCGTCCCGGGACAGGAATCGCTCGTACAGGGCGCCGTCCTCGATCTCGACGGCAACGCCGCCGGCGCAGGCCGCGGCGAGAGTGCCGAAGCGCGCCACGTTGTCGAGCGTCCACACGGAATCCGGCGCGGCCCACTCGCGCCGCGCGAAGAGATGGAGGATCGCGTCGACGTGACGGGCCTCGGACTCGGCGATGAACGAGAAGGGCGCGACGTCGCCGAGGTCGGCGAGGACTCGGCGGTAGGTCCACTCGGCCTTGTACTCCTCCTGGAGCGCCTCGACGAGAATCGCCTCGAGGCCGGCGGGGCTGGTGGCGGTGCACGTGCCGTCACCCGTGCCGTCGCAGGTGCCGTCGCCGGGACCATTGCCCTGCCCGTAGCCCGGGCCGTTGCCCTGCCCGGTGCCGTCGCAGGTGCCGTCGCCGTAGCTGTTTCCGTTCCCCTGGCCGTTCGGCCCGGTGCCGTCGCACGTGCCGTCACAGGTGCCGTCGCCAGAGCCGGTGCCGTCGCAGACGCCGTCTCCGGCGGGAGCCGTGGGCCCCCCCTTGTCGAGGGTGGTGAGAAGGCCGACGTCGCCGGCCCCCGCGGGACTGACAGGCGATTCGGTGGATGAGCCCCCGCAGGCCACCAGGGCCAGGGCCGACAGGGCGAGCAGCACCGCCAGGCGCGTGTGTGTGCCGTTCATTCAGTTCCTCCGTTGTTCTCGTTCGATCGTCCGAATCAGTTGTCTCGCGGCACGTCGTCAGACGCCGCAGGTTGTGCCCCGTGGGGAGAGGTCAGGGCAAGGAGCGAGCCAGCCGGCCGGCCAGGCTCCAGGATCGCGGGATGTAATTGATACCTTGACACTTGAGAGAAAGAGGAGCGCGCCGGCGGCCACGGGCCCAGGGGAGAGCCTCGACCAAACGGTCGAGCCGGTCGCCGAGCCCGTCGAACGGCGGGGTCAGGTCGTGAATGTTGAACGAGGGTCCGAAATCGACCCCTCCAGAGGACACGATTCACGATTCACGACCTGACCCCTTTGGTCCTTTGGCTAGTCGCCGTCGGAGACGGGGAGGTCTTCGGGCTTGGCGGTGTCGGGGGGGGGCGACGACGGCGCGGGGGGAGGCGGGGTCGGCTCGTTCACGGACGGCGAGGCTTTCTCGTTGAAGACGTGGAGGGTCTGGGTCGGGAAGGCGAAGGCGGTCCCGGCGTCCTCCACGACCTTGATGAAGCCGAGGAGAACCTCCTGGCGGCACTGCTGGAAGTCGCCCCAGGTGGGCACCTGGAACCAGGCCATGATCTCGATGTCGAGGGAGCTGGCCCCGAACTCCTTGAACTTCACGACCATGGCGTCGGGCCAGATCTTCTCGTGGTCGCGGAGCACGCGCTCGAAGCCCTCGATGACCTGGAGCATCTGGGCGTGGGTCGTGCCGTACTCGAGGCCGATGGTGGTGGCCAGGCGCATGCGGTCGCGGGCGGCGAAGGTCTCGAGGCGCTGGTCGGAGAGCTGCCCGTTGGGAATGCTGATGACCGTCCGGTCGAGAGTGCGGAAGCGGGTCGAGCGCAGGCCGATCTCCTCCACCGTGCCCACGAAGTCCTCGACCTTGACGAAGTCCCCCACCCGGAACGGCTGGTCCACGGCCAGGCTGATGGACCCGAACAGGTTCTCGACCGTCTTCTGGGCGCCGAAGGCGAAGGCCAGACCGCCGATGCCGAGGCCGGCGAGGAGGGTCGTCACCGGGTAGCCAATCGCGGAGAGGACCGCCACCACGCCGAGGCCGGCGACCACTCCCTTGGCGAGGTTCGCGCCGATGGTCAGGAGGTTGCGGGTCGAGGGGCTCTCCTCCGCCCACGGCCGGGTGGTGACGAAGTCGGCGAGCACGTCCAGCGACCGCCACAGGGCCCAGAAGAAGACGGCCGCGGCGCCGGCGGCAAGAAGCCCCCGGAGGATGCTGTCGGCCTGGGCGGTCAGGCCCAGCTTGGGCAGGGCGGCGTAGAAGATCACCAGCCCCCAGGCCAGGGTGAGCGGCGGACCCACGCGCCCCAGGAGCCTGTCGTCCCACTGGGTGCGGGTGCGGGCGAACACCCGCCGCAGGATCGCGCGGGTCACCCTGCCCAGGGCCCGGCCCAGGGCCCAGGCCAGGAGGGCGAGGAGGGGCATGGCGAGCCACTGCCACCACAGGAGGCCGAAGGGCCCCTTCCGGAGGAGGGGCTCGAGGCCGGCCCCGATGAGCCACTCGCGGATCCAGCGATCGGGGAGCTGGTCGTACCAGCCGTCGATCCGGCCGACCGTGCCCCGGGAGAAGGCCCAGTAGTACTCGCCCTCGTTGTCGGGGTCGGGGCGACGGACCATGTAGACCGGCTCGGTGCGCTCGTTCCCCACGGGGATCTTCGCGACCTTCTCGACGTTGCGGGACAGGCCGTCGTTCAGGTCGCCTTCGGACCGGGGCGAGATCTGCTCGTGGTCGAACCACACGTAGGTGTTGAGGACGGCCTTGAGCCGCTCGGCGAGAAGCGGTGCCTCGGCCTTCCTCTCCTCCGGCACCCTCAGGTAGCGGGCGGCCTTCTCCCACTCGCCCTGGCGGCTGAGCTCGAGGTAGGCCTGCAGGCTCGCGCGCGGCGAGTCCTCGGCGACCTCGGGGCCCTCGGCCTCGGCCGGGGCCGACGTCTGGTCCGGAGCGGACGCCGCCGCCGCCTCGGCGCCCGCGGCCGGCGGGGCCTGGGCCCGGGCGGGCGCGCCGACGCCGAGAACGAGCGCCGACGAGAGCAGGACGAGGGGGAGAAGGAGCCGGAGATCTCTCATGTGCATAACCCTTCGAATAGACCACGACCGCGACGGCAGACGCAAACGGCGAGGCGCGTCTTTCGACGCGAGAGCTACTCCGTCGCGCGCCGGAGCAGGGCCTGGATCGTCGCGCGGTCGGGCAGGCCCCGGCAGGCCGCCGCGGCCGCGCCCCACGCCGAGCCGGTCGCGAGGGCCTGGGGCATGGGCTGATCGTCGAGCAGGGCGTGGACCAGGCCGGCGGCGAAGACGTCTCCCGCCCCGGTGGTGTCGACGGTGCTCACCGACGGGGCCGGCGTGGCGATCCGATCGTCGGCGGAGACCGCCTCCGCGCCATGGGGGCCCCTGGTCACCACCACCCAGCGCAGGAGCGACCCGGCGATTCCCTCGCCCGCGTCCCAGGGGTCGGCCACGAGCGCGGGGGGCAGGTCGGCCTGGGAGCCCACGAGGACGTGGGCCGGGCGGGCATCGCGAGCCAGGGGGGGGAGGTGAGCGACGACGGTGGCGCGACGAGCCACCGCGGCCATGAGCTCGGCCAGTCGGAGATCGCGGCTGCGCACGTAGAGGGCCTCGGCCTCGATCGTCTCGAGTCGCCGGGGCGGCGACTCCTCCCGACAACGGTGGACGTTGACGATGGTGCGCTCGCCCTCCGGCGAGACGAGGACCACCGACCGGGTGCTCTCGCCCTCGACCCGCACCACCGCGGACGTGTCGACCCCCGCCTCCTGGAGCTGGCCGAGAAGCCAGTCTCCCCGTTCGTCCGTGCCCAGGGGCGCGACGAGGACCACCTCGTGGCCGGCGTGGGCGAGGGGGACCGCGGTGTTGGCGCCACCGCCCCCGAGACGTCGCACCCTCGCGGTGGCGTCGCAGTGGATCCCCTCGCTGAGGAGCTGGGGCAGGCTGAGGACCTCGTCCTCGGCCACCGAGCCGACCACGACGATGCGTGCCATCGCGAGATTCTAACGCCGCCACCCGGATCCACCGCACCAGCGGCGCCGGGCTCGCGCCCCGGGGCCGGGCCCTGCTATTGTCTCCACCCATGCGGAGGATCCTGGTGGCGACTCTCGGCTTCACTCTCGCCGGCTGCGCGACAGCCCCCAAGGGGGCGGTGACACCCCCCGGCCCCCCGGACGCCGATCGCGAGGGACGGGCCTGGGTGAGCCAGACCCTCGACGAGCTCTCCCTCGAGGAGAAGGTGGGCCAGCTCTTCATGATCTGGGTGCGGGAGGAGTTCCTGAACGTGGAGAGCCCCGCGTACCAGGCCCTTCGCGAGAGCATGAGCCGCTTCCACGTCGGCGGCCTGGCCCTGACCGTTCCGGTGCGGGGACCGGTGCTGGTGAAGGGCCGCCCGGAGGAGGCCGCCCTGCTCCTGAACCGCCTGCAGCAGGAGTCGAAGCACCCGCTCCTCGTCGCCGCCGACTTCGAGCAGGGGGTGGCGTCCCGCCTCGACGGGGCCACCGCCTTCCCCCAGGCCATGGCCTTCGGCGCCGCCGGGCAGACCGAGCACGCCCGGGCCTTCGGCCGCATCACCGGCCGGGAGGCCCGCGCCATCGGCGTGCACTGGAACTTCGTCCCGGTGGCCGACGTGAACTCCAACCCCGCCAACCCCATCATCAATACCCGCTCCTTCGGGGAGGACCCGGACCAGGTGGGCGAGCTCGTGGCCGCCTACGTGAAGGGCGCCCGCGAGGGCGGCATGCTCACCACCGCCAAGCACTTCCCCGGCCACGGGGACACCGCCACCGACTCGCACTACGGGGTGGCTCAGGTCACCGGCGACATGGAGCGCCTGGAGGCGGTGGAGCTCCCGCCGTTTCGGCGCGCCATGGAGGCGGGGGTGGACGCGGTGATGGTGGCGCACGTGACCGTGCCCGCCATCGAGCCCTCGCCGGACAAGGTGGCCTCGACGTCGTCGGCGATCGTCACCGACCTGCTGAAGACGCGGCTCGGGTTCCGGGGTGTCGTGGTGACCGACGCCCTCGACATGGCCGCGCTCACGAAGAAGTACGCGCCGGACGTGGGCCGGGCCGCGGTCGACGCCTTCAAGGCCGGGAACGACTACCTGATCATCCCCGCCGACTTCCCCGCCTCCTGGCGGGCCATGGTCGCGGCGGTGAAGAGCGGGGAGATCTCCACCGC
Organism: Acidobacteriota bacterium; assembly: GCA_022340585.1. Classification (GTDB taxonomy): domain Bacteria; phylum Acidobacteriota; class Vicinamibacteria; order Fen-336; family Fen-336; genus JAJDNS01. The sequence goes on along the minus strand of JAJDNS010000070.1, from coordinate 11,454 downwards.
TCGCCTCGACGAGGCCGTCCTCAAGATCCTGAGGTGGAAGGCGGGCCTGGGGCTCCACCGCACGCGGGTGGTGGACGTCGCCCAGGTGGCCCAGCGCGTCGGGCGCCCGGAGGACGCGGCCCGGGCCCAGCAGATCGCCGACGACGCGGTGACCCTGGTGCGCGACGGGGGGAACGTGCTGCCGCTGGCGGCCTCGCCGCCCGCCGAGGGCGGCCTGCCCTACCTCACGTCGGTCCAGACGCGGAATCGCCTCGTCACGGTGGTGCTCTCCCGCGACGTGAGCGGCCCGTGGGGTCGGGTCTTCGGCCGCGAGGTCCGCCGGCGCGTGCCCGACGCGAACGTCTTCGTCCTCGACCACGCCACCGCGTCCGGTCGCGCGGAGGCGGTGCTGCAGGCGGTGGAGGAGGCGGAGGCGGTGGTGGTCGCGGCCTTCGTGGCCCCCGTGCCCGGCGAGGCCGAGGCCGGCGCCGGAGAGGGCGACCCGGTGGGGCAGCTCCTCCAGCAGATCCTCGACCGGGCCACCGACCGGACGGTGGTGGTGGCCGCCGGAAGCCCCTACGTGGCCCAGGGCTTCCCCCAGATCCGGAGCTACCTCTGCACGTTCTCGAGCGCGGCGGTCTCGGAGACGAGCGCGGTCAAGGCGCTCTTCGGCGAGATCCCCACCCGCGGACGCCTGCCGGTCACCATCCCCGGGATCGCCGCCCGCGGTGACGGCATCACGCCTTAGCCAAAAGCCAAAGGGGTCAGGTCGTGAATGTTGAATCCCGTCCTCTGGAGAGGACGTTCTATCCCCGCAATGCTACTTTCAAGACCTGACCCCTTCGTGTGCACGGGTTCGGCTACACTCGGAGCCGTTCCCATGGAGCCGCGCCTGTCCGTCGTCGTCCCCGCCTACAACGAGGCCCCCAACCTCCCGACCCTGGTCCGGGAGATCGAGGAGGCGGTGGCCCCACTGGGTGAGCCCTGGGAGCTGGTGGTGGTGGACGACGGGAGCACCGACGACACCCCCGCTGTACTCGACTCCCTCGGGAGGAGCCACCCCTCCCTGCGCGTCCTCCGCTTCGCCGGCAACGCGGGGCAGTCGGCGGCCTTTCTCGCCGGGTTCGCGGCGGCCCGGGGGAAGGTGGTGGTCACCCTCGACGCCGACCTCCAGAACAACCCCGCCGACATCCCCGAGCTCCTCCGGCAGCTCGAGGGCAAGGACGCGGTCCTCGGGGTCCGACGGCGGCGGCGCGACTCGGCCCTCCGCCGCCTCTCGTCCCGGACCGCCAACGCGGTGCGGCGGGGGGTGACGGGAGACGGCCTCGCCGACGTGGGCTGCTCCCTCAAGGCGTTCCGCCGCGAGCACCTCCTCGACCTGCCCCGCTTCAACGGGGTCCACCGCTTCTTCGGCACCCTCCTCGTCTGGAAGGGGTGCCGCATCGCCGAGGTCCCGGTCGACCACCGCCCCCGCCGGGCCGGAGAGGCCAAGTACAACCTGCGCAACCGCGCTTTCCGCACCCTGCTCGACCTGATCGCCATGCGCTGGCTGCGCTCGCGCTGGGTGCGCTACGAGATCGAGAGATGACGCAGCTCTGGCTGGTGATCGGATTCGTGGGGCAGGCCCTGTTCGGCTCCCGCTTCCTCGTGCAGTGGATCGTCTCGGAGCGCAGGGGCGAGAGCGTGGTGCCCCTCGCCTTCTGGTACCTGAGCCTGGGCGGCGCGTCGCTCCTCCTGGTCTACGCGATCTGGCGCCAGGACCCGGTGTTCATCCTCGGCCAGTCCTTCGGCTTCCTCGTCTACACCCGAAACCTCATCCTCATCGCCCGGCGCTCCCGGGCCGGCGACTCGGGCCCCGCGACTCCCTGAGGCGGGTCGGGGCGAGCGGTCATCCCGAGGAGCTCCGTCGTTCGAGCGTGCGACGAGGGATCTTCTGCCCGGGTACCGCAGCAGATTCCTCGCCCGACGCCCAACGGAGCCGGGCTCGGAATGACGTCGCGTACACGGTTTCCCTCGTGAGAGACTCCTGATTGACGTGGGGGAGACCGATGCGGGCCTGGTGCGCCTCGCCCAGGGGGGCGACTCGAGGGCGTTCTCGACCCTGGTGGAGCGGCACTGGAGTCGCCTCGTCCCCTTCGCACGATCGGTGGTGGGGGACGCCGACGCCGAGGACGCGGTGCAGGACGCCCTGGTGGTGGCCTGGAGCAAGCTGGGCGGCCTCACCGAGCCGGCGGCCTTCCGGGCCTGGGTGCTGCGCATCCTGGGTCGGCTGTGCTTCCGGCGCGTCCGCTTCGGCCGGCGCTTCCGGAGCCTGGTGGGACTCCCGGAGCCCAGGGACCCGGCGACGGAGGCGGCGCACGAGGCCTTCGACGTGGAGCGGACCCTGGGGAGGCTGGCGCCCCGGCAGCGAGCGGTCATGCACCTGACGGTGGTCGAGGGGATGAGCGACTCGGAGATCGGGACGGTGATGGGCATCGACGCGGCCTCGGTCCGGTCGCACCGTCGGCGGGCCCGCGGGCGCCTGCGCCAGGTGCTGGGCGGGCCCGCCGCCGAGGGGAGGTGAGGGACGTGGAAGACGAGCGGGACCGCGTGAGCGAGTTCGAGAGGGCCTGGAAGGCCTGGGCGGAGCGGCCGGCGCGCCGATCGCCGCAGGACGCCGGACGCCGCGTCCTCGAGGCGGCGCGGCAGAGGCGACGCCGCACGCGGGCGGTGCGGACGCTCCTGGCAACGGCGGCGCTCCTGGTGATCGCCGTGACCCTGGGCATCCGCCGGCCGAGACCCGTCCCCGAGCCCACGCCAAGGGCGGCGCCCCCGCTGGCGTCCGCGCCCCTGGGCGCCGGCCAGGCCCTCATCTGGCTCGACGCCGAGACGCCCCTGTACATGACGTTCGAGGCGCCCCCGGCGGCGCCAGGAGGTCGGCCATGAACCGCAGGCGTCTGACTCTCACCCTGCTCGGAGGCCTGGCCCTCGGCGGCGCGGTGACCCACGCGGATCCCGGCGGGCCCGCCCTGCCCACGAGCTACACCGTCCTGGTCGGCTTCCCCCTCGGCGAGGAGACCGCATCGGCCGGCGTCCTCCTCGTGCCCGGGACGGTGATCCCGGTCGCCGGAGCGCCTTCCGGGGCCCCGGCGGACGAGCTCGGCGTGGTCGAGGAGAGCCTCGCCTTCACCCGGGTGGTGGAGAAGCTCTGGCACACCTTCCGCCTCGACCTCTCCCGGCAGTTCCAGCAAGGCCGCTACGTCCAGGCCGTCGTGGGCGAGAGCGTGGAGCTTCCGGCCCCCGACGAGGCCGACGTGCGCTTCACCGCGGAGCTGCTGGGGTTCGACGCCAGCGTGGCGACCTACCGGATCGTCTTCCGCGAGGGAGAGACGGTCGTCGCCGACTCGACGGTGAACGTCGAGCGGCAGGGGCGCGCGGTGGTGGGAGGCATGGACGGCGAGAGCGCTCCCTACATCTTCGTGGTGGTGGAGCCCGATCCCCCCCGCTCCCGCCCGGTCCCCTTCGACGAGGAGGCCTTCACCGAGCCCCGGAAGACCCGGCACGTCAATCCCATCTACCCGAAGAGCGCCAAGGAGGAGAGGGTCCAGGGGATCGTTCTCCTGAGCGTGGCCCTCGACACCGAGGGAACCCCCAGCGACGTCCGGGTCCTGCGCAGCCCCGACCCTCGACTCAGCGAGGCGGCGCTGGAGTGCGCCCGTCAGTGGCGCTGGGAGCCGGCGCGCACCAGCGACGGGAAGGCCCTCCCGGTCTACTTCACCCTCACCTTCAACTTCGTCCTCCAGTGAGGTGTGCACGGTCGGCCGTCCCCGTGGCCTCTCCTTGACGAACGCCGGACCTGAGTAGGCAGAAGGAGAGGGTGAGATGATCGACCGCAGGACGCTACTCGTGGGAATGCTCGTGGCCGTTGTCGCCCCCCTGGGCGCGGCGGCGCTCCAGGCGGGAGAGCCCGTTCGCTACGACGAGGCGACCATGAGCGAGCCCAAGGTGATCCACAAGGTCGCCCCCCGGTACCCCGAGGACGCCAAGAAGGAAGGAGTCCAGGGGGTGGTCGTTCTCGACGCGGTGATCGCCGAGGACGGCACCGTCCGGGAGACCCGCGTGGTGCAGGGCGAGGACGCCCGCCTCGTCGAGGCCGCCCGCACCGCGGTCGGCCAGTGGCGCTACGAGCCGGTGCGCGACGAGGACGGAAAGCCCATGGAGCTGATCTTCACCGTCACCATCCGTTTCGCTCTGAGCTAGGGTCGAGCGACACCGGGCAGCTGATTGGCCACGGCGTGAGGTCAGGGGCTCGGCGGGAGAGGGCCCCGGCGAGGACCCTGCATCCCCTTCGAAGGGTGCGGGCCCGCCGCCGGGGTGCCCGCCGAGCCCCGAGGGCTGCCGAGGCCAAGCTCCCCTGATCGGGCGGCCTCAGCGTCTCCGGTCCGCCCGCCAGAGGGCGAAGCCCCCCGACTCGCGCACGAGCCGGCCGGGCGGGGGCCCCGGCCCCACCGCTCCCACGATGTCGTGAGGCCCCTCGGGCGGTCGCTCCACGAGAAGGCGGTCCAGGCGATGGGCGAGGGGCCAGGTGAAGCGGCGGTCCGTTCCCGGCTGCACCACGAGGGGGACGTCGGGACGAACGAGGGGAGCGAGATCCGCGGCGGCCTCCTCGAAGGCCCGGTATCGCTCGGCGGTCCGGGCCTCGGCGACGCCGCCATACGCCAGGCCGTAGAGGAGGCCGGCGGCGAGCAGGACCGCGAAGGCGACTCCGGACGTGCGGGCCAGGACCCGCCCCACCCCGAGGGCCAGGAGGCCCAGCAGGGTCGTCGAGACCGTGAGCACCGCGGCGTCGGCTGGAGGCAGAGGCGACAGACGCTCCCGGGCGACCCCGGGAAGCGCGACGAGCCACACGACCCCGAGACCGACCCACAGCCACGGCACGTCCCGCGGTCGGTCGACGCGCCTCAGGACCGCGGCCACGAGGACGGCCGCCGCGGGCAGCGCCGGGACGAGGTAGCGGGGCAGGGTCCCGGGGACGAAGGCGAAGACCACCACCGCCCAGAGCCCCACCGCGCCACACAGCGCACGCCAGGGATCGGAGACGAGGCCTCGGAGCGTGGCCCGCGCGCGGGGCCGGAGCAGGGCCAGGGTCACCAGCGACCAGGGGGCGGCCGCCCCGAGGAGGACGAGCGGGTAGGTGACGGCGTGCCGCAGGGCGTCGCTGCCCCCGGAGGCGACGGTGCGCTGGGCCACCTCCGCCACCAGGCGATCCCCCAACGCCAGGGCCGGGCCGAGCCGGGCGTACGGGACGACCCAGGCCGCGACCACCGCGAGCAGGAGCAGGAGGCCACCGGCGAAGGCCAACGGCGCGAATCGGACCTCCCGCCGCCGCCAGGTGACGGCGAGGACCGGGGGATGGAAGAACAGAGGCGCCAGTCCCTTGGTGAGAACGCCGAGGCCGACCAGCCCCTGCGACCCCGCCCACTGGAGGGCCGGGGTTCCGCGGCGACGTCCCCACTCGAAGGCGGCCAGGGCCGCGGTGACCCAGAAGGTGAAGAGGAGGTCGATCTCCCCGGGTCGGCCGTACTGGGGCAGGATGCCAAAGGTGAGGAAGACGAGGGCGGGGAGGGGGTCTGGCCCCGCCCGCGACGAGGTCCCCAGGCGCCACAGCAGCACGGCGATCCCCGCCACCGCCAGGAGGGTGGGCAGACGGACGCTGAGGGGTCCCACCCGGCGGGCGTCGAGGCCCGAGAGGAGGGCAATGGCCCAGCTCTGTGCGGGAGGCTTGTTGAGGTACGGCTCACCGAGGAGTCGGGGGACGACGTAGTCGCCCCGGTGGATCATCTCCATGGCCACCAGGGCCCGGCGGGGCTCCTCCCACCTCAGGGGATCGCTCGCCAGCCCGCGGCCGTAGACGAAGACGAGGATGACGGCGAGGCTCACCCACCCCCAGCCCGGAAGGAGAGGCCGGGGATCGGTCGCGGAGGATTCCTCGGACGGCACGACGAGGAGAGTACCCCAGGGAAGACGCGGCGGGTCGTGTCGACCCTGCCGATTCGAGGTCGGGCTTCAGGGCTGCCGGGTCGGCTCAGGGGCTTCGGGTCTTCTTCTTCGGGCGCGCCCGGCGGGGGCGCGCGAAGGTGCTCCCCAGGAGCACGATGTCCTCGAGGCGGCCGGCGAGGCGGAGGATCATGTCCCAGTCCCTGGTGACGATGTCCTGGGAGTGGGCGAGGCCGTTGCGCAGCTGCGCCAGCTTCTTGAGGGCGCGCTCGCCGGCCTCCTTCGACGGCAGGTCGAGGAGCCGGCGGGTCTCCTCCCGCCGCAGGAGGATCAGGCCCTTGTCCGGGAGCTGGAGACAGTCCAGGAGACGAAGGCCCACGTCGGCGCCGTGGCGGCGCCTCTCCCGGAGCAGCTCCTTCGCCTTCCGGAGGCGTCCCGCCGACACGAGCTCCGTCCAGGAATCGTCGGGGTGCCACACCTCGATGAGCCCGGTGAAGGCATCCTCGAGAAGGGTGACGAGGCCGAAGAGCCACATCCGCGCCGGCGGCTTCTGGACGTCGGTCCAGGTGACGATGCCCGCCACCTGACCGAAGGCGGTGACGAAGACCCTCTCCCGGCCCGCGAGCCGCCGCAGCCCCTCGTCGAGAGCGGTCCCGCCGGCCACGACCTCTTCGTCCTCGAAGGGCCGCAGCGCGTCGCCGCAGACGCGGACGTTCCCGAGGCCTTCCGCGGTGGCGTAGCCGCCCACGATGCCCCCCTCGCGAACCCCGACGACGGCGAAGCCCCGGCGCCCGGCGCGCTCGAGCGCCGTCGCCGCCGGCGTCGTGGCATCGAAGGAGACGAGGGCCTCGGCCACGTCCCGCACGTGGAAGGCGCCCCGGAAGGTCCGCTCGAGACGCTCCTGCAGGGCCCGGACGTCGGTCACGGGGCTACCAGGTGCGGAAGCGCCCGGTGTCGACGTGGACGAAGTCGGACTTGCGGTAGTACCCCACGCCCCCGCGGCGCAGCTCGAGGGCCGCGTCGCGCAGGACCGACGTCTTCACGTCGGCCAGGCGCACGTCGATGGCCCGTCCGTCCATGTGGAGGCTGCGCTTCGCCACCCCGCGACCGGCCGCCCGCAGCTTCGCGTTCGTCTTCGGCGAGCGGTAGCCGGAGATGACCTGGAAGGGCGCCCGGGTCCCGGTGGCGAGGCGGAGGTCGTTCAGGATGTCGAACAATACCGGGTCCATCGGGTGCTCCGCGCCGTTGCGGTGATCGCGGAGGTGGTGCTCGAGCCGCGCGAGGGCCCCGGGCAGGTAGTCGCCGTCGGCGAAGTACGGGATGGTCAGTCGCTCGCCGGTGTGGGTGTTGGCGAGCGAGAGGACGCGCTCGCTCCCGGTGTCGGCGAGCAGGCGGGCCGGAGCGGCCGCCGCGACCACCGTGAGGCCGGCGAGGCCGCGGAGAAAGCCGCGACGGGTCCCGGACGTGTCTCGGGGGGCCGGGCCCACTCTCGGCGAAACACGCATCCGCTGATCCTAGGGAATCCTCGCGGCCCGCGCAAGTCGAACATGCCAAAACACGTTACGCCCCCGACTGGTAGAACTGACATTGCGGGGCGAGGCCGGGTTGCAGTAGGCTGCGCCGCACCCTCGGACGGACGCGCGGTGCTGCCGGCCATCGAGGGTGCGTGCCCCAGTCAACGTCAAGAAGGGAGTTTTCAAATGGGATTCATGGACTTCGTCAAGGGAGCGGGAGACGCCCTGTTCGGGTCGGACGAGCCCGATCAGGAGCGGTCGGCCAAGCTGGAGAACCACGTGCGCATGCTGGGGCTGCCGGTGGAGCAGCTGAAGATCGACGTGGTCGGGGAGACCGCGACGGTGTCGGGGCAGGCGGCCAGCCTGGCCGACAAGGAGAAGGTGCTCCTGGTCGTGGGGAACACCGAGGGCATCTCCAAGGTCGACGACAAGATGACCATCGCCCCGCCGGCCGAGAAGAAGCCCGCGGAGGCCCCCCCGGAGCCGGAGGCACAGTTCTACACGGTCGCCCCCGGCGACAGCCTCTCCAAGATCGCCAAGCAGTTCTACGGTGACGCCATGAAGTACCCGGTGATCTTCGAGGCCAACAAGCCGATGCTGAAGGACCCGGACAAGATCTACCCGGGCCAGGTCCTGCGCATCCCGAAGGCCTGAGCGAAGGAGGCCCGGAGACGAGGCGAGTCCGACTCGCCTCGTCGAAGCGCGCCCCGGCGGCCTCGTGGCTGCCGGGGCGTCCGTGTGTGGTCCGGCGGTGCCGTGCCCGCCATCCACCGCCCGGATGTCGCCGCAGAGGAGGATCGTCATGAATCGGTCGTTCGAGCAGGTCCGCTTCCTGGCCCTGGCGTCAGCGCTGGTCTTCGCCCTGGGCGTCTCCGGCCCCGGGACCGCGCAGGACATCCCCACTGCCGACCCCGACGTGGCGGCGACCGTCGAGCACGTGCTCACTGCGGCTCAGCACCCCGACCTCAAGTGGCCGGACATCCCCTACATGGCTCCGGTGCTGAAGGCGGCCTACGAAGCGGAGCCGGACCGGCTCCTCTGGTTCGACGGGACGACGCCGTCACCCCTGGTGACCCGGGCCATCGGCACCGTGGGCGCGGCCGGTGTGCACGGGCTCGACCCCGCCGACTACGACGCCGGGTGGCTCTCGGAGCAGTGGGCGCTCTTCCATTCCGGAGCCGCGGTCTCGGGCCCGGACCGGGCGCTGTTCGACCTGGGGCTGAGCGTGGCCGTCGTTCGGCTGCTGGCCGCGGTGCACCTGGGGCGGGTCGACCCCGCCACCCTGCACTGGGGATACGACGTCACGCCCAAGGTGCTCAACCTCCGGGCGAAGCTGCGGGAGGTGCGCGACGGCAAGGGCGTCGATGCGGCCCTCGCCGAGCTGGAGCCGCCTTTTGCCCACTACGCACGGGCCCGCCGGGCCCTGGCCGTCTACAAGGAGCTCGCCGACCACGAGCCCGAGGCCGTGCCGGCGCTGCCGGAGGGACGCGGCAAGATCGAGAGCGGAGACGCCTGGGCCGGCGTGCCGCGTCTCGCCGCCCGGCTCCAGGCCTTCGGCGACCTGTCCGCGGAGGACGCCGCGGCCGGTGGCGGCACCGCGGACGACGGCACCCCTCTCTACGCGGGGCCCCTCGTCGAAGCGGTGAAGCACTTCCAGTGGCGCCACGGGCTCGACCAGGACGGTGTCATCGGCAAGGGGACCCTGGCCGCCCTCAACGTCCCCGCCTCCCACCGGGTCCACCAGATCGAGCTGGCCATGGAGCGCATGCGCTGGCTCCCGGAGATCACCGGACAGCCGACGGTCTTCGTCAACGTGCCGCTGTTCCGCCTGTGGGCCACCGATCCCGCGAGCGGCGAGGAGCCGCTGCGAATGAACGTCATCGTGGGCCGGTCGTTGCGCAGCAGCACGCCGATCTTCGTCGAGGAGATGGAGTACGTGGTTCTCCGCCCGTACTGGAACATCCCCTACAGCATCGCCTCGCGCGAGTCCGTGCCCCGCGCGCGGAAGGACCCCTCCTACCTCGAGGAGCACGACATGGAGATCGTGGCCACCGGCGGCCCGGGCGCCCAGACGTACCCGCCCACGGAGGAGAACCTCGACCACGTGCTGGCCGGGACCCTGCGCATCCGCCAGAGGCCGGGCCCGAAGAACGCCCTCGGGCTGGCGAAGTTCATCTTCCCCAACGCCAGCAACATCTACATGCACGGGACCCCGGCCCAGGAGCTCTTCTCCCGGACCCGGCGGGACTTCAGCCACGGGTGCATCCGCGTGGAGAACCCGGCCGCCCTGGCCGAGTGGGTGCTCCGCGACCAGCCGGAGTGGACGCTCGAGAAGATCGAAGCGGCGATGCAGGGCGAGACCCCGACGCGGGTCGACCTGAGCGAGCCGTTGATGGTGGTGCTCTTCTACGACACCGTCCACGTGAACTCGGAGGGCGTGGTGTTCTTCGTGGACGACATCTACCACCACGACGAGAAGCTGGCCGCCGCCCTCGCGGGCGGCTACCCCTACCCGCGGAAGCAGAGCTGACCGGCGCGACACCGACCTTCACCAAAGGGCAGCTTCCCCGCCCCGCGAGATTCGCCCATAGTCAGATCGATCGCCTTCGAGAGATGATCGCCCGCCAGCTCATCGCCGGCCGTCCCTCCATCCGGGCCATGTCCCGGGCGGTGGCGATGAGCGTGCGCACGCTCCCGACGACCCTCCCGGGCCTGGTATTTGTCCTCCATCGCCATTCGAAGCGAGCCTCGCTCCAGGCACCGGGCGGGCGTCTATCGTCGATGTCTCAAGCATCGAGTCAAACGGAGGTTGCGAATGCGTCGGATCCTTCTGTTCCTCGTGGCCGCGGCGGCTCTCCCGGGCCCGGCCGGCGCCCAGAGCCCGGAGGCCGCGCCCGGCACCGAGGAGAGGCGAACCGTGGCCGCGGGGCCGCAGTACGAGGCCGGCGGGTTCCACCGGTTCTGGTTCGGTGACGGCTATCGGGACCTCTGGACGACGCCGGTCGAGGTGCCGGTGCTCGACCTGCAGGGCACGGCAGGCGGCCTCACGCCGGTGCGCGTGGTGGGCCAGGCCCAGGGCCTCGGCCTCGCGTTCAAGAGCGCCGACGGACGCGCGTACACCTTCCGGTCCCTGCACAAGCACCCGGAGCGGATGCTGCCCGAGGAGTGGCGCGACCACTTCCCCGGGAAGCTCGCCCAGGACCAGAGCTCGCACACCCATCCCGCGGCCGGGCAGATCCTGGCCCCCCTCTTCGAGGTGGCCGGTGTCGCCCACACGACTCCGCGCCTCACGGTGATGCCGGACGACCCCGCCCTCGGGGAGTTCCGGAAGACCTTCGCCGGCGAGTTCGGCACCATCGGCGAGTTCCCGCTCCCCGCCGGCGACGGCCGGCCGGGGTTCATGGGGGCGACGGAGATCATCTCCACCTCCGACCTGTGGGAGAGTTGGCTCTCGGGCCCCGAGAACCGGATCGACAGCCGGGCGCTCCTCCGGGCCCGGGTGGTGGACCTCTGGCTCGACAACTTCGACCGCCACCGCGGCCAGTGGCGCTGGATGCGCCTCCCCGACCACGAGCTCTGGCAGCCCCTGCCCGAGGACCCGGACATGGTCCTCGTCCACCACGACGGGATCCTGATGATGGCGCTCCGCGGCCGGATCCCCAAGGAGCTCAAGTTCTCGGAGAAGTACCCCGGGAAGCTGGAAGGCCCGCTCACCAACTGCTTCGAGGTCGATCGCTGGCTCCTCTCCGACCTCGACGCCGCCGCCTGGCGCGAGGTGGCCAGCGACCTCCAGGGCCGCTTCACGGACGAGGTGATCGAGGGAGCTCTGCGGCGCATGCCGCCGGAGTGGTACGCCATCGACGGGGAGCACGAGCGTGCCCAGCTCGAGACCCGGCGCGACGGCCTCGTGGACTACGTCATGCGCGTCTACCGCTACTACGCGAAGAAGGTGGACGTGCACGCGACGGACCAGCCCGAGACCGTG
>JAJDNS010000063.1 GCA_022340585.1 Acidobacteriota bacterium | reverse complement strand
GATGAGCTGGGACGCGTGGCTGGACGACGGGCGGGGAGCGTTTCCCTTCGGCCGACCCATTCGCTGGATGATCGTGATCCTCGATGGCGAGGTCGTGCCCTTCGTGGTCCACGGCATCGAGAACGGTGAGAAGGGCGCTCCCATCGTCGAGAGCGGCTCGAGCTCGCGGGGACACCGCTTCCTGCCCCGGGAGGAGGCCGGCCGGCCCCTGGCCGTGACCTCCTTCGCGAGTCTCGCGGAGGGTCTCCGCCGGCGCTTCGTCATCCTCGACCCCGCCGAGCGCGAGAGACGCGTGGAGGAGGGGCTGAGAGCCGCCGCCGGGGGGGACGAGGTCGACGACCAGGGCCTGCGGCGAGAGTGGCGCGATCTCGTCGAGTACCCCACCGTTGTGGCCGGGAACGTGCCCAACGAGTTCCGCTCGCTTCCCCTGGAGGTGCTCGAGACCGTGCTCCGCCACCACCAGAAGTACATTCCGCTCCGCGACGGGGACGGTCGGGTGGCGCGGTTCGCGGCAGTGGTGAACGGCGACGGGGCGTCGGCCCCGGAGATCGTGCGGGGCATGGAGCGGGTGGTGGTGGCCCGGTTGCGCGACGGGGCCTTCTTCCTCAACGAGGACCGCAAGCGGGCGCTCGCGACACGCGTCGACGACCTCGCCGGCGTGACCTTCCACCGGGGGCTCGGCACCTACCGGGACAAGGCGGAGCGCATGGCTCGCCTGGTCGGGGTGATGGGGGAGCGGGGGCTCCTCGACTCCCGGGCCCGGGCCTCCGCCGAGGAGGCCGCCCGGCTGGCCAAGGCCGACCTCACGACCCTGATGGTCGGCGAGTTCCCCGAGCTGCAGGGCGTCATGGGCGGCGTCTACCTCGAGGCCGAAGGCGCGGCGCCCGAGGTGTCCACCGCCGTCCGCTGGCACTACCACCCGGTAGCCGTGGAGGAGGACGCGGCGCCGGCGGCCGAGCTCGCCGGCCGGGACGCCGAGTCGCGGGTCTTCGCCGCGGTCGCCCTCGCCGACAAGCTCGACACGCTGGCCGGCTACCTCGGGATCGGCGAGGTCCCCACCGGAAGCCGGGACCCCTTCGGCCTGCGCCGGGCGGGGCAGGCCGCGGTCCGCCTCGTGCTGGATTTCTGGCGCCCCGGGGCCTCCGAGCCCCGCCCCGACCTCCAGGACCTGGCCGCGGCCGCGGTCGACGGCTACGGGGACGGGCTGAAGCGGCCGCGGGAGGAGGTTCTGTCGGCACTGACCCAGTTCCTCCTCGAGCGATTCCAGTACCTGCTCGAGGCCCGGGGGCTCCCGCCGGAGGAGGTGCGCGCGGTGCTCCAGGCGGACGAGCCGGGGAACGACGCGGTGGCGGTCCGGGCCCTGGCCGACCCCAAAGACGCGGCCGAGCGCGCGGCCGCCCTCAACCGGGTGCGGGCCGACTCCCGCGAAGACTTCGAGGCCCTCGCCTCCGCCTTCAAGCGGGCGAGGAACATCCTCTCGCAGCAGCAGCCGGCTCCCCAGGTGGACCCGGGACTGTTCGAAGACGAAGCCGAGCGGGCGCTGTCCCGCGCGGTGGCGTCGGCGGCGGCCGCCGCCGGCGACGACGAGACGCGCCTGCGCGGGCTCGCGGGTCTCAGAGGGCCCGTGGACCGCTTCTTCGACGACGTTCTGGTGATGGCGGAGGACCCGAGAATCCGGGGCAACCGCCTCGCACTTCTCAGGGACACGCTGTCCCTCTTCTATCGCATCGCTGACATATCCAAGCTCTAGTTCGGAGGTAGCTCGTGACTCAGTACGTGTATTTCTTCGGTGGTGGCAAGGCGGACGGCCACAAGGACATGAAGGACACCCTCGGCGGCAAGGGCTCCGGCCTCGCCGAGATGACCAACGCCGGCGTTCCGGTGCCGCCCGGGTTCACGATCACCACCCAGGCCTGCAACGCCTTCTACGACAAGGGCGGCCTGCCGAAGGCGGTGGACGAGCAGATGGACGCCGCCCTCGACAAGCTCGAGCAGCTGCAGGGCAAGAAGCTCGGTGACGCCAACGACCCGCTCCTGGTGTCGGTCCGCAGCGGCGCCAAGTTCTCGATGCCGGGGATGATGGACACCGTCCTGAACCTCGGTCTCAACGACAAGTCGGTGGAAGGCCTCAAGAAGAAGACCGGCAACGGGAAGTTCGCCAAGGACTCCTACCGCCGCTTCATCCAGATGTACGGCAACGTGGTGATGGGCATCGACAAGGACGCCTTCGAGCACGAGCTGAGCGCGGTCAAGAAGAAGGCGAAGGTGAAGTCCGACGTGGACCTGACCGAGGCCGACCTCGACGACGTCATCGCGCGCTTCAAGAAGGTGGTGAAGAAGGAGGCCGGCAAGGACTTCCCGCAGGACGCGCGCCAGCAGCTCGTCGGCAGCCGCGACGCGGTCTTCGAGTCCTGGATGAACCCCCGGGCCATCACCTACCGCAAGCTCAACGACATCGCCCACGATCTCGGCACCGCGGTCAACGTGCAGACCATGGTCTTCGGGAACATGGGCGACTCCTCGGCCACCGGCGTGGGCTTCACCCGCGACCCCGGCTCCGGCGCCAAGGAGTTCTACGGCGAGTTCCTGCAGAACGCCCAGGGCGAGGACGTGGTGGCCGGCACCCGCACGCCCCACCCCATCGCCGACCTCGAGGAGCTGATGCCGGCGGCGTACCGGCAGCTTCGGGAGATCACCACCCGCCTCGAGAACCACTACAAGGACGTCCAGGACTTCGAGTTCACCATCCAGGACGGCACGCTGTACATGCTCCAGACCCGCAACGGCAAGCGGACGGGCTTCGCCGCCGTCAACATCGCGGTGGACATGGTCGAGGAGGGCATTCTCACGCCCGCCGAGGCGATCCAGAAGATCGAGGCCCAGGCCCTCGACCAGCTCCTGCACCCGATCTTCGACCCCAAGGCCCGCCTGAAGGCCGAGGTCGTGGCCAAGGGCCTCGCCGCCTCCCCCGGCGCCGCCGCCGGCCACGTGGTCTTCACCGCCGACGACGCGGTGGCCTGGGCCCAGAAGGGCAAGAAGGTCATGCTCGTCCGCATGGAGACCGTCCCCGACGACATCCACGGCATGAGCGTGGCCCAGGGCGTCGTGACCGCCACCGGCGGCATGACCTCCCACGCCGCGGTCGTCGGCCGCCAGATGGGCAAGCCCTCGGTCGTGGGCTGCGGCGCCCTCGACATCAACACCAAGGGCAAGGTGCTCAAGGTGGCCGGCAAGACCGTCAAGGAAGGCGACTACATGTCGATCGACGGCTCGACCGGCGACATCATGCTCGGCGACGTCCCCACCAGCCCGTCCGAGGTCATCCAGGTCGTCGAGGGCAAGCTGAAGCCGGCGAAGTCGCCCACGTACCAGAAGTTCGAGAAGCTCCTGGGCTGGGCCGACGAGATCCGCCGCCTCGGGGTCCGGGCCAACGCCGACGGGCCGAAGGACGCGAGGATCGCCTTCGCCTTCGGGGCCCGAGGAATCGGCCTGTGCCGCACCGAGCACATGTTCTTCGCCCAGGATCGACTGAAGCTCGTGGTGAAGATGATCCTGTCGGCCGCCCGCGGCCAGAAGGGCCTGGACCTCACCGCCGAGCTGAAGGCGAAGATCAAGGACTCGAAGGGCAAGGCCGCCACCGCGCTGCGCAAGGAGCTTGCGGCGGTCGAGAAGGAGTACGGCAAGTACATCGCCGAGTACACCGGGTCCCTCAAGGGCCTGATGCCGATGCAGAAGAAGGACTTCGTCGGGCTCTTCAAGGAGATGAAGGGCAACCCGGTCACCATCCGTGGCCTGGACCCGCCGCTGCACGAGTTCCTGCCCAAGCGCGAGGAGCTGATGGTCGAGGTGGCCCACCTGAAGGCGAACCCCAAGAAGAACGCCCGCAAGATCGCCCAGAAGGAGAAGCTGCTCCGCGCCGTCGAGGAGCTCCACGAGTTCAACCCCATGCTCGGTCACCGCGGCTGTCGCCTCGGCATCACCTACCCCGAGGTCACCCGCATGCAGGCCCGGGCCATCTTCGAGGCCGCCCTGCAGGTCGCCCGGAGCGGGCAGCCGGTCAAGCCCGAGGTGATGATCCCCCTCGTCGGCCACGTCGAGGAGCTGCGACGGCAGAAGGCGATCGTGCTCGAGGAGGCGAAGAACGTTCTCAGCAAGAAGGGCGGAGAGAAGGTCGAGTTCCTCGTCGGCACCATGATCGAGGTGCCCCGGGGCGCGCTCACCGCCGACGAGATCGCGAAGGAGGCCGACTTCTTCTCCTTCGGGACCAACGACCTCACCCAGATGGGCTTCGGTCTGAGCCGTGACGACGCCGGCAAGTTCCTGGCCTACTACCAGGAGCACGGCATCCTCGAGAAGGACCCCTTCGTCTCCATCGACGTCGACGGTGTCGGCGAGCTGGTCCGGATCGGGGTGCAGAAGGGCCGCTCCACCAAGCCCAACCTCAAGATCGGCATCTGTGGTGAGCACGGCGGCGACCCCGCCTCGATCCACTTCTGCAACGACGTCGGTCTCGACTACGTGTCCTGCTCGCCCTACCGGGTGCCGATCGCGCGGCTGGCGGCGGCCCAGGCCACGCTCGAGAAGCAGTCCGGCGACTAGTTGGTCGAGGCTCGACGGGCCTCGGCCCGTCGAGCCTCTTTCCGTTTCCGTTTCCGTCTTCGTTTCGTGAAACACGTGCCTCTTTGAGAGGTTCTCGGCGCAGTTTCAGTCTGGGGGCCGGGGCCGGGGAATGCCTCCCGGGGTGCGGGGGCGCTGCTGTCGCTTCGCCGCATGCGATCTGGGTTCGACTGCGCGTCCTTCCGGGTCCGTTGCCTCCACGCTGACCGAGGAGGTCGTCTGAGCGCAGTCGAACGTCAGGTCGAGCGTCTGCCCGAAGAGCTCGTCAACAAGATCCAGGCCGGCGAGGTCGTGGAGCGGCCGGCCTCCGTCGTGAAGGAGCTCGTCGAGAACGCCCTCGACGCGGGGGCGCGGAGCGTCCACGTGGACATCGAAGGAGGGGGGGCCGGGCTCGTCCGGGTCCGGGACGACGGGCGGGGGATGAGCCGCGCCGACACCGAGCTGGCCCTCGAGCGCCACGCCACGTCCAAGCTGCGGACCCTGGACGACCTGCAGGCCATCGCGACCCACGGCTTTCGGGGGGAGGCGCTTCCGTCGATCGCCGCCGTGTCCGAGCTGGTGCTCCGGACCCGCGAAGGCGAGACCGAGGCCGGGACCGAGATCGCGGTGAGCCACGGCCGTCGCCTCCACCTTCGCGACGTCGGCCACCCGCGAGGGACCACGGTGGAGGTGCGCGACCTCTTTGGGGCGGTGCCCGCCCGTCGCAAGTTCCTGCGGGCGGCGTCCACCGAGGCCGGGCACGTGGCGGAAGCGGTGACGCTGCTGTCCCTGGCCCGGCCGCAGACCGGCTTCTTTCTCAGGTCGGGGGGGCGTCGCCTCATCGAGGCCCCGCCCGCCGACGGGCTGGCCGCGCGCCTCTTCCAGCTGTTCGGGGACCGGCTCCTCGAGGACCTCGTGCCGGTGGAGGGGGGCGCGGACTGGGCCGCGGTGCGTGGATTCGTGTCCCGGCCGGACCGGCCCCGCCCGTCACGTCCGTCGCTGCGTCTGTTCGTGAACCGGCGCCCGGTCCGGGACCGGGCCCTGGCCAAGGCGGTGTCACAGGCGTTCCGGGCCGTCGGGGGAGGGGACCGGGGCTTCGAGGCCTTCCTGTTCGTCGAGGTGCCGCCCCACGTGGTGGACGTGAACGTCCACCCCGCGAAGACCGAGGTCCGCTTCGCCGACGGACGCACGGTGTGGGCGGCGGTGGAGCGGGCGGTCCGCCAGGCGCTCGGAGAGGGCGTGCGCGAGCTGCCGCGGGTGGAGGTCGCTGCGGGGCGGGGAGAGGCGACCGGCGTGGCCGGGCGCGCCGCGGCGGCGGTCGGCACGTTTCTCGACCGGGGGTCGGGGGAGGCTTCCGGCTCGGAGATCGAATGGGGGGGCGCGGCGGGGCCGCCGGACCGGGTGGCGGAGGCCGAGGGCGCCGCGCCGGGGGTGGAGGCCCCGGTCCCCGTGATCCTCGGGCAGCACCGGCTCACGTACATCGTGGCGAGCGACGGGGACGAGCTCGTTCTCGTCGATCAACACACTGCCCACGAGCGGGTGCGCTTCGAGCGTCTGCTGGACCGGGCCGGCCGCCACGCCGTGCGGTCCCAGGGGCTGATCACCCCCCTCGTTCTCGAGCTACCTCCGGAGCTGAGGCCGGTGCTCGCCGACCACGGGGAGACGCTGCGGGAGCTGGGGTTCGACGTGGAGGGCTTCGGCGGAGGGTCGACCCGGCTCAGCGCGGTGCCCGCGATCCTCGGCCAGAAGGACCCGGGCCCCGCCCTCGAGCGGATCCTGCGGGACCTGGCCGACCGGGAAGAGGCGGGCTGGGCGGTGGCCGGCACCCGCGACCGCCTCGCGGCCACCCTGGCCTGCCACTCGGCGGTCCGGGCCGGGCAGGCGCTGAACCGGGAGTCGATGTCCGCGATCGTGCGCGACCTGCTCCAGACCGCGCACCCGACGCTGTGCCCCCACGGGCGGCCCACCGTGGTGCGCGTCCCCCGCGAGGAGGTGAGCCGGTGGTTTGGCCGAACCGGCTGGCGGCGGAGCTAGTCGCAGTGGGCGGGGGCGTAGGCGCGGAAGGCTTCCAGGATGCGTCGAGTGACGGGTCCCGGGTGGCCGTCGCCGACCGGCGTGTCGTCGACCTGGCGGATGGGCATCACCTCGCGGGTGGTGCTGCTGAGAAACGCCTCGTCGGCGGCGAGGAGGTCGCCGCGCTCGAGGGCCGTCTCCCGCCGAGGGATTCCCAGGGACTCCGCGAGCTCGAGGAGGACCTCCCGGGTGATCCCACCCAGGATCCCGGTGCTGAGGGGCGGGGTGAGGAGCGCGCCGTCCTTCACCACGAAGACGTTGGTGCTCGCGCCCTCGGCGATGAACCCCTCGAGGTTCGACAGCACCGGCTCCTCCGCGCCCCGGGCCCGGGCCTCGCGCAGTGCGAGGATGTTGTTCAGCAGGTTCGAGGACTTGATGGCCGGGTCCAGGCTCTGTGGGTGATTGCGCCGCGTGTCGACCACGCACACGCGGACCCCTTCGGAGTAGTGGCGCTCGGGAGGCACGGTCAGCTGCTTCTGGATCATGACCACGGTCGGGCCGACGATCTCCCGGGAGTCGTAGGAGGAGTCGCCGACTCCCCGGGTCACCACGATCCGGACGTACGACTCGACGTCTCCGGCCCGGGTGAGGAGGGCACGGATCCGGTCGAGCATCTCGGTGTCCGAGACGGGAATGGCGATACCCAGCCGGTCGGCGGAGGCGCGCATGCGGCGGAAGTGACGGCCGCTTTCGAACGGGCGGCCCCCGTAGGTGCGCAGGACCTCGTACACGCTGTCCCCGAACAGAAAGCCGTTGTCGAGGACCGGGACCCGGGCCTCCTCGAGGGGCACGATCTCACCGTTGATGGAGGCGAAGAATCCCATGGCTGATGCTCCCGGAGGCGTGTCCGACCGAGGACCGATACCGGCCTGCGGCCCGCTGCCCTGGCCAGGGACACGCCGCCCAGTGTCGGCGGCTGTGTCCCCAGCGGGCGCGGTGAGGCTAGCACCCGTCCTCGGCAGGCGTCAATCGAGGCCGCGACTCACATGACCGCCGCGCACGCCCTCGTCCTCGGCATCCTCCAGGGGCTCGGCGAGTTCCTGCCCATCAGCAGCTCCGGGCACCTGATCGTCGTCCCCTGGCTGCTCGGCTGGCCGGACAGCGGGCTGGCCTTCGACGTGGCCCTCCACCTCGGCACCCTCGCCGCGGTGGCCTTCGCCTTCTGGCGGGACTGGGTCCGGCTGATCGTCGCCGGGTTCAGGGGGATCCTGTCGGGCCGACCGCTCGCCGACGCCGATAGCCGGCTCCTGTGGTACCTGGCCCTGGCCACCCTCCCCGGGGCCCTCGCCGGGCTGGCCCTCGACGAGTGGGCGGAGACGGTCTTCCGCTCCCCGGCCCTCGTGGCCCTCACCATGGGCCTGATCGGGCTGGTCCTCTGGGCGGCCGACCGCCGGGCCCGTCGGGCTGGCCCCCAGGAGGAGATCTCGCTCCGGGACGCCCTCCTCATCGGTCTGGCCCAGGCCCTGGCCATCGTGCCCGGCACCTCCCGCTCGGGGGTCACGATCAGCATGGCCCTCTTCCTGGGGCATCGCCGGGACGCAGCGGCCCGCTTCTCCTTCATGCTCGCTCTTCCCATCACCTTCGGGGCGGCGGTGTTCAAGGTGCCCGACCTGTTCCGGGGTGGGGCCGAGGTCGGCCCCGTCCTCGTGGGCATGGTCGCGGCCGCGGTCTCCGGGTTCCTCGCGATCCGGGTTCTTCTCGCCTACGTGCGGACGAGGACCTACATGCCGTTCGTCTACTACCGGCTGGCCTTCGCGGTCCTGGTGTGGACGGTGGTTCTGGTGCGCGGGACGAACCTGGGATAGATTCGAGAGCGTGATTCCGGTCCTCACCGCCGACGAGATGCGCCGGGCCGACCGCCTCACCATCGAGGAGATCGGGCTGCCCGGCCCGGTGCTGATGGAGAACGCGGGCCGGGCGGTGTCCGACGTGATCCGCGAGCGCTTCCCGGACGCCCGCCGCGTCGTCGTCCTCTGCGGCAAGGGGAACAACGGCGGAGACGGCTTCGTGGTGGCGCGCCGGTTGCGCGGGTCGGGAGCCGAGGCCCTGCTCCTGGGACGTCGAGACGACGTGCAGGGCGACGCGCGCACTCACCTCGTGGCGTGCGAGAGGTCCGGGGGGCGCGTCCTGGAGGTGGGTGACGAGGGGGCGTGGGCGGCGGCGCGCGAGCGCGTTGCCGACGCCGACGTCCTCGTCGATGCGCTGCTCGGCACCGGGCTGAGGTCGCGGGCCTCGGGTCTGGCGGCCGCCGGGATCGCAGCTCTCATCGAGCGCGGCGAGGCCGGGGTCCCGGTGGTGGCGGTGGACGTCCCTTCCGGGGTGCGCGCCGACGGGGGAGCCGGTGAAGGGCCGGCGGTCCGCGCCACGGTCACCGTGACCTTCGCGGCGCCGAAGCCCGGGCACGTCCTGCCTCCGCAGTCGGAGCTCTGCGGAGAGCTCGTCATCGCCGACATCGGAATCACCCTCGAGACCCTGACCGCGGTCGAGCCCTCGCTCTTCCTCCTCGAGGACGGGGACGCCGCGGCCGCGTTTCCCCCGAGACCGGGAGCGGCGCACAAAGGCACGTTCGGTCACGTCCTCGTGGTGGCCGGCTCCGTGGGCAAGGCCGGCGCCGCGGTGCTCGCCGCGACCGGGGCCCTGCGGGCCGGGGCCGGTCTGGTCACCGTGGCCACCCCCGTCTCGTGCCTCGACACGGTGGCCGCCGGTCGGGTGGAGGTCATGACCGAGCCCCTCCCGGAGACTCCCAGCGGAGGGCTGTCGGAGGAGGCCACGGACCGGGCCCTGACCCTCGCCGGCGCCCGCGATGCGGTGGTGCTCGGACCTGGCCTCGGCCAGGACCCCTCGACCGTGGTCTTCGTTCGAGAGCTCGTTCGCCGGTGTCCCTCACCCCTCCTGGTCGACGCCGACGCCCTGAACGCACTGGCGTCGGCTCCCGCGGATGAGGGGGCGAAGACGGTGCGCGCCCGGGCGGCGGCCACCGTGTTCACGCCCCATCCGGGAGAGATGTCACGATTGACCGGAGAGGCGACGGTGGCGATCCAGGGCCAGCGGGCCGACGCGGCCCGGGGCCTGGCCCGGGAGAGCGGGGCGGTCGTGATCCTGAAGGGCCAGGACACGGTGGTGGCCGATCCCGGCGGGCGGGCCGCGGTGAACCCCACCGGAAACCCTGGCATGGGGACGGCGGGAACCGGAGACGTGCTGGCCGGGGTCGTGGGCGCACTGCTCGCCCGGCACGAGGGCTGGCTCGCGGCCGTCGCCGGCGCCTACGTCCACGGCCGGGCCGGCGATCTGGCGGCGGAGGCCTCCGGGGAGGCGGGGCTCCTGGCGGGGGACCTCCTGGACAGCCTGCCCCGGGCCATCGAGTCGCTGCGTCGGTCGGGAGGGACGTCATCGGGGAGGTGACCACGCGCGGGGAGGAGGAGACGCTGGCCCTGGCGGAGAGGCTCGCGGCCGACTTCCACGGCGGCGAGGTGGTCCTCCTCACCGGTGAGCTCGGCGCGGGCAAGACCGCCTTCGTGCGCGGCCTGGCCCGGGGGCTGGGCGCGGACCCGGCGGAGGTGTCGAGCCCGACTTTCGTCCTCCTCACCTCCTACCCCGGCCGCCTGACGCTCCACCACGCGGACCTGTACCGACTCGCCGGGGACGGCGACGAGGTCGAGCTCGGGCTGGAGGAGCTCCCGGGCCCGGGGGGAGTGCTGGCAGTGGAGTGGGCGGAGCGCCTGGAGCGGTCGTACTGGTCGCGCCCGGTGCGCGTGCACCTCGCCCACGCCGGGGACGACCGGCGCGAGGTGAGCGTCGAGAGGACGTCGTCGTGAGAGCCGCGGTGGCGGCCGGGACCGCCGGCCTCCTGGCCCTTCTGGGAGTCGGCTGCCCCGAGGGCCGACCCGCCGGACCGGGGCGGAGCGAGGCCACGCTCCGGGCCGGCAACCAGCTCAACGTGCTCCTGATCACCATCGACACCCTCCGGCCCGATCACATGGGCGTCTACGGCTACGGTCGCGACACGACGCCCCGCATCGACGCTCTCGCCCGCCGGGGCGCCGTCTTCGACGAGGCCTACACCTACTGGCCCAAGACCCGGGGCAGCTTCGTCGCGATCATGACCGGACGCCTCGCGGCGCAGAGCGGCTACGGCAAGAGCCACCCGCTTCTCCTCGACTTCAACCCCACCCTGGCCTCGGTCCTGAAGCAGGCGGGCTACGACACCGTCGCCACCGTCGACAACCCCAACGTCGCCGCGTCGCTGGGCTACGCCAAGGGTTTCGACCGGTACCGGGAGACCTGGGAGGAGCAGGCCCTGGCCACCGAGACCGATCGGGCCCGGGCCATCACCGAGGACGGCGTCCGGTTCCTCGAGGCGGCGCGTCCGGACCGGCCCTTTCTGCTCTGGCTCCACTACGTCAACCCTCACGCCCCCTACACCCCCCCCCCGCCCTTCGACACCGCGTTCCTGGACGACGAGGGGCCCGCCGGCCCCCCACTCCCGTCCGTCAACAGCTTCTTCGGGGGCGTGCACCGGCCCTGGGAGGTGCCGGGTCAGCCACTCGGCTACTACGTGGCCCAGTACGACGGCGAGATCGCGGCCAACGACGTCGAGGTGGGGCGCGTCATGGACGCCCTCGACAGGTCGGCGGTGCGGGAGCAGACCCTGGTGGTGCTGACCTCCGATCACGGGGAGAGCCTCGGGGAGCACGACTACTTCTTCGACCACGGGGCCAACCTCTACGACCCCGGCATGCGGATCCCGCTCGTGATGGCCGGGCCCGGGCTCGAGGCCGGGCGCCGGAGCGGGGTGCTCGTGACGACCCTCGATCTGGTTCCGACGATCCTGGACGCGGTGAAGGTCTCCTATCCCCCCGGGCTCCCCGGGAGGAGCCTGCTGCGGGCGGCCAGAGGGGAGCGCGGCCCCGCCCGGGAGCGGCTGTTCGGACAGAACGACCGGAACCTCCTGGGCTCGTGGGGCGAGCGCTTCAAGATCGTCGCGACCCCCACCGAGGACGACCAAGCGCGCTATGCTCTGTACGACCGGGAGGCAGATCCTGGTGAGACGCGAGACGTCGGGGGGCGAATGCCGCGGGAGCTGGCGGTCGAGCGCGAGAAGCTCGAGCAGTTCCGACAGCGCATCGACACCCTCGGTGCGAGAACGCGCCGGCTGCTGGAAGGGCGCTCCGGGGAGGAGCGTCTCAGCCCGGAGGCGTGTGAGAACCTGAGGGCCCTGGGATACATCCAGCAGGCCTGCCCGTAGCCGACCGGGGTCGGACGGCGGAGTGGGGGAGAGTCACAGCGTGACGGACGTGGGCCGGGCGGTGAGTGTCGCGGACGTTCTCGTCTCGGAGGAGATTCGGAGAATCCGCCGCGAGCGGTGGTCGGGGGTGCTGGCCCTGAACCGGGAGGGGTCCGCGAAGGGAATCTACTTCCTCGACGGGGACATCGCCTTCGCGGCCTCAACGGTGGAGGAGGATCGCCTCGGGGCCAACCTGGTCCGGGTCGGCCGCATCACCGACGCGGAGTTCAAGGCGGCGATGGCGGTGGCGCAGGCGCCCGGGCAGCGACTGGGGCAGGCCCTGATCGGGGCCGGGGTCCTGAGCGCGATCGAGCTGGCGGCGGCGGTGACGGGCCAGGTGGAGAGGATCGTCCTCTCGGTCCTCCGCTGGACGAGCGGGCGGTCGCAGCGCCGGGGGATGGACCGCCCCCTCCCCGCCGACCTGCTCCTCGACCTGAGCACGCCGCGCCTGCTGCTTCTCGGTGCGCGGGTCTTTCCCGACCCGGAGCGCCTCGCGGGGGTTCTGGGCGGGACCTCGGCGACGCTGCGACGCATGGGCCGCGCGGTCTTCGACTACGAGGGCCTCCCGGCCTCGCCCCCGGAGCGGGCGGTCCTGGCCGTGTGCGCGCGAGAGACGACCCTGGGGGAGCTCCTCCGGCTGCCCCACCCGCGCCCCCGGCTCCTCCGGGCGGCCTACGCCCTCGTCGCCGGGGGGATGGTCGAGGTCGTCGGTGGGAAGATCGAGCAGCCCCGGCCGAGCGTCACCGACTCCGGGGCGAGGCCGGCGGTCGAAGGAGGTGAGTCCGTCTCCGAGCCGGCTTCCCGGGAGGCCGCCGTCCCCGTGGCCCGGGAGACCCCGGCGGATCCCGACACCGGCGAGCACAGGGCGCGGGAGCTGCTGGAGAGGGGGCAGCGCGAGCAGGCGGTTGAGGTCCTGAGGGCCCTGGTGGAGGACCACCCGCGGGCGATGGGCGGTCGGCGCCTGCTCGCGATGACCCTCGCCCAGGACGGGGGCTTCGATCGCGCGGTCGAGCGGCTCTTCCTCGACGTGCTCGAGGTCGAGCCGAAGGACACGGCCCTGCGCTACCGTCTCGCGACGTACTACCGTCGGGCGGGCATGCGGGCCCGGGCCATGCTGCAGCTCCGTCTCGTGCTCTCGTCGGACCCTGGTCACGCCGGGGCCTGGCGGGACCTGGGCGAGCTCGAGGCGGGGGAGGGCAGCCGAGACCGCTGAGGGGAGCCCCGATGGTGGGGCCGACCGGGGCGCTACTTGAGGCCCTGGCAGCGGGCGCAGACGTCGAGGAGCCGCCCGTCGAGCATGTCCTGCTTGCGCCGTCGCACGGCGGCGCCCTTCCAGACGTCCTCCACCGAGCTGGCGAAGACGTTGGCGGTCTTGGTGCGCCCCTCGTGGTCGGTGCAGCAGCTCACCACGTCGCCGTTCCACTGGACCACGAACTGGTCGTAGGGGGCGGGGCAGTAGGTCTCTGGGGCGCCGGCGGTGGGGGTGCCCACCAGTGGCACCTCGGCTCGCTCCCCGTCTCCGCCAATCACGTTGCCCCAGCTGTGGCAACGCTTCCAGATCAGGTCCACCCCGTCGAGGAGCGTGTAGCGACTGCCGTTCTCGTCCTGGTCCAGGAACTGACGGCTTTGGATCAGCTCCCGGTCGTGGGGGCGCGGGGTCAAGCCGTGACGCCTCTCGAGCTCCTGGCAGAACGAGATCCAGTCGGCGAGGAAGGCCAGGGCCTGGTCGTCCTCGCTGACGATCTGCTGGCCGTCCACGTGCTTGGTGTTCATGATGTCGATCTCGAGGTGGGTGCGGGCGCCCAGGACGACCTTGCGCTCGACGGCGAGACGAACCTTGTCTCGGTACTCGTCGAACACGAGGCGGGGGGCCTTGCGGGTCTCGAACGACACCGGGTCGGGCGTCTGGTAGGAGAGGATGAGGTTGGTGAGGCCGGCGCGGTAGAGGCCGTCGATCCGCTCCTCGGTGATGAGGCCGCAGTTGGTGTTGAGCTCGATGGGCACTCCCCCGCTCTCGGCCCGCTCCACGATCTCGATGAGGTCGGGGTGGAGCATGGGCTCACCCATCTGGTGGAGCTTCACCGGGTAGAGGGGCCCGAGCCAGGAGCGCTTGGCCGCGATCTCGTCGAGGAGACCGAAGACCTTCTCCTTCTTCATGAAGCCGCGCCGGCGCTCCATGACCTCGTCCGGGCACCACGTGCACTTGAAGTTGCAGGCGTTGGTGATCTCCACGAAGAGGTAGTTGATCGGGTAGAAGCGGCCGGGCATCTTCTTGAGCTCGGGAAGCGGGGCCACCGCGGAGAACGTCTCCAGGTCCGGAGGAGGGGAGAGGCTCACCGCGACGCGCGAGACCAGGAGCTCGCGGCGGAACTCGAGGCGGAACGAGGCGCCCGAGTGCTGCGTGCGCGTCGGGTCGAAGTCCGGGAGCGGGAAGGTCGCCCGCCGGAAGCGGCGGAGCCCTACCGCGTCCGGGATCCACCGCTGCTCGGCCGGCTCGTACAGCCCCGCTTTCGGCTCACGCCCCGAGGTGGAGGCGTACTGGAGGCGAAACTCGCCGTGGCTCGCGCCCGGGTACTCGACCTCCACCCAGAGCCCCGACTCGGCCCGCCGGCGGAAGTCCTCGGGGAGGGCAAAGTACAGGTAGTAGGAGGTGTCGTCGGGGCGGAGGCAGGAGCGGCCCTGCTCGGTGACCACCTGCCAGACGCCGTCGTCCGTGGAGGGGACCGTGATCTCGCCCCGGGGGCCTTCCGGACCGACCTCGACCTCGAGACGCCGGGGAGGCCCCCCGAGGAGGCGGGCGAGGCTCCCGCCCAGCCGACTCAGGAGGGCGTTCACCGCTCCCTCTTCGGGTCCACCTGAAGCGTGGAGGCGATGAGGTCGGCCCAGGGGGCGACGCGCCAGAAGACGTCGTCCCTGGCCTCGAAGGCCAGGGAGACGCCGCGGTCTCCCTCGACCCGGAAGAACCGCCTGACGTAGCTCACCGCGACCGAGGTCTCGGTGCTCATGACGTCGACGAGGCCGTCGTCGCCCCACGGGTCGTGGCTCAGCACCCGGAGGTTGTCTCCGAGCCGTGCCCGCATCGCCTGGTAGAAGGCCTCGATCTCGGCGTCCGGGGGCACCTCTTCCACGGTCACGGTGAGCGAGGCGTGCACCGTCTGCCCGTCCTGGACCGAGAGGGCCGGGCTCGTGAACTGGACCAGAAGGGTCCCGCGGCCCGAGAACTCCCGCGTCTCGCGCCACGACGCGGGCAGGCCCAGGGCCACGCCGAACTCCTCCCAGCCCTGCACGGGGTACAGCTCGGGACGCTCGAGGGTGAAGCTGCTCCACATCTGGTCGAGGGCCTCGGCGTGAGCCTCGAAGGCCGCGGCCTCGCCCTGCGCGTACAGGCCCCAGAAGCGACCACCCAGGCTCACGAGAAGAAGCCGGTGCCGGGTCTTCCCGTCGGGAGGAGCGAAGCGCCAGGAGTGGCCCCGGGCGCCCTGTCGCTCCTCCTCCTGTGACGACGCCACCTCGTTGCCGGCCAGGTAGCTCTCGGCGTACTGCTCGAGGGGAACCGTGAGGGGACCGGCGAGCAGGGTGACAGAGACCGCGGCCTTGTTCTCCGGCGCTGCTGGCGGGGCGAGGAAGTACCGGTACCAGATCCCCTCCTGCTCCGCCTCGTCCGTCCTCCACTCGGAGGGGTAGCGCACCGAGACCTGCTGGCTTCCGCTGAAGTAGGTGACGAACGTCTCCCGCTCGCCGCTGCGGCAGGCCGCGGCGAAGACGAGGGCGGCGAGGACGAGGGCGGCTCTCCTACTCAAGGCGGTAGTTCGGAGCCTCCTTGGTGATGGTGACGTCGTGGACGTGGCTCTCGGTGAGCCCCGCGGGGGAGATGCGGATGAACCGGGCGTCGCTCTGGAGCGAGCGGATGCTCGAGCACCCGCTGTAGCCCATGCCGGCCCGCAGTCCCCCCACGAGCTGCTGAACCATGGCGGAGATCGGTCCCTTGTAGGGCACCATCCCCTCGATGCCCTCGGGCACCAGCTTCTCGGCCGACGACTCGAGAGCCTGGAAGTAGCGGTCCTTCGAGCCCGCCTTCATCGCCCCCAGGGAGCCCATGCCGCGGTAGGCCTTGAACGAGCGGCCCTGGCGGAGGATCAGCTCCCCCGGGCTCTCGTCGGTGCCGGCGAACAGCGACCCGATCATGACCGAGGAGGCCCCGGCGGCGATGGCCTTGGTCACGTCTCCCGAGAACTTGATCCCCCCGTCCGCGATGATCGGGGTGTCGGTCTCGGCCGCGGCCCGGGCCGCCTCCGAGATGGCGGTGATCTGGGGCATGCCGGCGCCCGACACGACCCGGGTGGTGCAGATCGAGCCTGGCCCCATTCCCACCTTCACCGCGCTCACCCCCGCGGCGATGAGGTCCGACGCGCCCTCGTAGGTCCCCACGTTTCCGGCGATCAGCTCGAGGTCGGGGAACGTGCCCCGGATCCGCTCCACCACCTCGCGGACGCCCCTCGTGTGGCCGTGGGCGGTGTCCACCGCCACCACGTCGACCTTGGCTTCCGCGAGGGCGCTCACCCTCTCCACCACGTCCTCGGTGACGCCCACCGCGGCACCGACGCGGAGACGCCCCAGCTCGTCCTTGCAGGCACTGGGGTACTTGATCTGCTTCTGGATGTCCTTGACCGTGATCAGGCCCTTGAGGTTGAAGTCGTCGTCCACCACGAGGAGCTTCTCGACCTTGTGCTCGTGGAGCATCTCCCGGGCCTGGTTCAGGGTCGTGCCCACGGGAACCGTGATCAGGTTGTCCTTGGTCATCAGGTCCGAGACCGGAAGGTGAGTGCGGGTCTCGAAGCGGAGGTCCCGGTTCGTCAGGATGCCCACCAGCCGCGGACCCACGGTGACCGGGACACCGCTGATCCGGAAGCGGGCCATCAGGGCGAGGGCCTCCGCCACCGGGGCGTCCGGGGCCACCGTCACCGGGTCGACGATCATGCCCGACTCGGACCGCTTGACCTTGTCGACCTCGGTGGCCTGGGCGTCGATGGGCATGTTCTTGTGAATCACCCCGAGGCCGCCCTCCTGGGCCAGGGCGATGGCCAGGTGGGCCTCGGTCACGGTGTCCATGGCCGCGGAGACGATGGGGATGTTGAGGGCGATGTTGCGGGTGAGGCGCGTGGTGACGTCGACCTCCGACGGCAGCGTATCCGACCGCTGCGGCACCAGCAGCACGTCGTCGAAGGTCAGCCCCTCGGGGATCTTCAGCTCCTCCATGATCGCTCGCCTCTCCCGCCTATGACCGCCCGTGGCACTTCTTGTACTTCTTCCCGCTCCCACACGGACAGGGATCGTTGCGTCCCACCTTCTTTCCCTCGCGGCGAACGGTCTGGACCTTGGCGTCGGCTCCACCCTCGGCCTCACGCGGCTGGGCGGTCCGCGCGAAGGCGGTGGGGGTGGACGAGGGATCGTTGAAGCTCATGTTGCGGGCAGTAGCCCCGGCCATCGCCGGCTCCGGGCGCTGGAGACGGGCCCCCGCGGGCAGTCCGGCGCGGCCTCGCAGGGCAGCCTCCGTGGCCCCCCGCCCGGCGTCCGACTCGGGTGTCGCCACCGGCTGGTAGAGGAAGGTCCACCGCAGGATCTCCTCGTCGATCCGGTCCATGAGGGACTGGAACATCTGGTACGACTCCTTCTTGTACTCGACCAGAGGATCCCGCTGCCCGTAGCCGCGGAGCCCGATGCCCTCCTTCAGGTGGTCCAGGCTGTAGAGGTGGTCCTTCCACTGGGTGTCGACGATCTGGAGCATGATCATCCGCTGGTGAAACAGCGCCCGCTCGGCCCCGATGAGCGCCTCGCGCTCTTCGTAGTGGCGGAGAGCCAGCTCCCTGAGCCGCTCCGACATCTCGCTGCGGCCCATGGCGCGCAGGTCCGACAGGGGTGGCTCGATGCCAAAGGTCTCCTTCACCGCTCCCTGGAGGCTCTCGTAGGACCAGCTGCTGGGGTTGTCCTTCTCGGCGCAGTAGTTGTCCAGGTACCAGTCCAGCACCTCGTCGATCAGGCGGAGGATGTGCTCCCGCGTATCCTTCCCCTCGAGGATCATGCGGCGCATGTCGTAGACGGCGGTGCGCTGCTTGTTCATCACGTCGTCGTACTCGAGGAGGTGCTTCCGGATGGAGAAGTTCTGGGCCTCCACCTGCTTCTGGGCGCGCTCGATCGACTTGGTGACCATCTTGTGCTCGATGGGGACGCCCTCCTCCATCCCGAGCTTGAGCATGAGGCCGCTGATGCGCTCGGATCCGAAGATCCGCATCAGGTCGTCCTGGAGTGACATGTAGAAGCGTGACGAGCCGGGGTCGCCCTGACGACCGGCCCGTCCCCGGAGCTGGTTGTCGATCCGCCGGGCCTCGTGGCGCTCGGTGGCGAGGATGTGGACGCCTCCCAGGGCCACCACTCGCTCGCGCTCGGCGGCATCGAGCAGCCCTCCCACCCGGGCGAACTCCGGGGTCCGGGACACCTCATCGATGTCCGCCTTCAGCGGGTGGACGGCGAGGAAGTCGACCGGGTTCTCGATCTCGGGGTAGAAGCTTTTCGCCACCTTCTCCTTCACCGACCGGCGAAGGTCGCGAGCGGTGTCGAGATAGCGGGACAGGGGGCTGCCCTCGGGGGCAAGGGCGCGGACCGCCTGGACCGACGGGTGGTCGTCGGCGAACGACGCCATCAGGCCGATGTACCTCTTGGTGAGGTCGGCACTCTCGTCGGGCTCGAGCTTGCGCTGCTGCAGCTCGCGCTTGAACTCGCCGGCCATCTCCTCGACCACCTTCTCGGTGGCCTGCTCGAGCTGCTCGGGGCTGGCCTGCTCGGGCTCGATCTCCTGGTCGACGAGGACCGCCCGGGTCCGGTGATCCGAAACGCCTCCGAGGATGATGTCGGTGCCGCGCCCGGCCATGTTGGTGGCGATGGTCACCGCCCCGAAGCGCCCGGCCTGGGCGACGATCTCCGCCTCCCGCTCGTGGTACTTCGCGTTCAGGACCACGTGGCGGATGCCGGCCTTCTTGAGCAGGCTGGCGAGGACCTCGGACTTCTCGATGGAGATCGTGCCCACCAGCACCGGGCGCCCCTTGTCGTGAAGCTCCTTGATCTCGCGCAGCACGGCGTCGAACTTCTCGGGCTCGGTGCGGTAGACCACGTCGGGGTTCTCGACGCGGATGAGGGGGCGGTTGGTGGGGATGACCAGGACGTCGAGCTTGTAGATCTTGTCGAACTCCGCGGCCTCGGTCTCGGCGGTGCCGGTCATGCCGGCGAGCTTGCCGTACATCCGGAAGTAGTTCTGGAAGGTGACGGTGGCGAGGGTCTGGTTCTCGCGCTCGATCTTCACCTTCTCCTTGGCCTCCACCGCCTGGTGCAGGCCGTCCGACCAGCGCCGGCCGGGCATCAGGCGCCCGGTGAACTCGTCGACGATGATGACCTGTCCCTCCTTCACCACGTAGTCGACGTCGCGCTGGAAGAGGCTGTGGGCCCTCAGCGCCTGGTTCACGTGGTGGAGGACGTCCATGTTGGAGGGGTCCCAGAGGTTCTTCACCCCCAGGAGCTTCTCCACGTGGGCCATGCCCATCTCGGTCAAGGTGACCGTCTTGCCCTTCTCGTCGACGATGAAGTCGCCGGTCTTCTCCAGCTCCGCCCGCTCCTCCGCCTTCTTCTCCCCGGTGATCCGGGCCCCGGGCTTGAGCTTCGGGATGATGGCGTCGATGCGGTAGTACTTGTCGGTGGATTCCTCGGCGGGACCACTGATGATGAGGGGGGTCCGGGCCTCGTCGATCAGGATGGAGTCCACCTCGTCGACGATGGCGAAGTTGTGCCCGCGCTGGACATAGCTGCCCAGGTCGAACTTCATGTTGTCGCGGAGGTAGTCGAAGCCGAACTCGTTGTTGGTCCCGTAGGTGATGTCGGCCCGGTAGGCCTCCTGCCGGTCCCGGTCGTCCATGTCGTGCTGGATGACACCCACGGTCAGGCCGAGGAAGCGGTAGAGCCGCCCCATCCACTCCGAGTCGCGCTTGGCCAGGTAGTCGTTGACGGTGACCACGTGGACGCCCTTGTCCTCAAGGGCGTTCAGATAGGCGGCGAGGGTGGCCACCAGGGTCTTGCCCTCCCCGGTCTTCATCTCGGCGATGGTGCCGCGGTGCAGGGTCATCCCGCCGATGAGCTGGACGTCGAAGTGGCGCATGCTGAGCACGCGCCGCCCCGCCTCTCGCACGGTGGCGAAGGCTTCGGGGAGGATGTCGTCGAGGGTCTCACCCTTCTGCAGGCGCGCCTTGAACTCGGTGGTGCGGGCCGCCAGCTGCTCGTCGGTCAGGGGCCGGACGGAGGGCTCGAGCGCCCCGATCTGCTCGACCAGGGGCGCCATCCGCTTGAGCTGCCGCTCGTTGCTGGTCCCGATGACACGGGTGAGGATGGTGTTGATGATCATGTCCGCGTGAGGTTCTCCGGGGGGCGCGAGGCTAGACCTCTCCCCGCAGCGCCCGTCCGAAGACGCGGAGGTGTGCTCGCTCCCGTGATGATCTGAGCATACCAACCCCCGTCGGGGGATGGCAACGGAGGGGCTGGGGGCAGCCCCGCGCTAGCCGAACGAACGGTACTCGTCGAGGATGAACTCGATGGGGTTGCGGAGCTGGTCGTCGACCCAGACCTCGTAGTGGAGGTGGGGAGCGGTCGACCGGCCGGTATTGCCCACGAACGCGATGGAGTCGCCCCGCCGCACCCGCTGGCCCGGACGAACGTTCCACCCGTCGAGGTGACCGTATCGGGTGACCACCCCGTAGCCGTGGTCGATGACCAGGGCCTTGCCGTATCCTCTCTTCTTGCCCACGAAGACCACGACCCCGTCGGCGGGGGCCACGACCGGAGTTCCTCGCGGAGTGGAGACGTCGATCCCCGGGTGGAAGTCCGGCATCCCGGTGAAGGGGTCCTTGCGGTTGCCGAAGGACGCGGAGAGGTAGCCGCGGACCGGCCAGATGGACGGGGTGGCCGAGAGGAGCTGCTGCTGGTCCTCGAAGAAGGCCTGGAGGCGCGTCGACTTCTGGGTGAGGGCGCTCACCGTCTGGTCGATTCCCTCCAGGGAGGCGGCGATGTCGACCGACGGCGCGGTGGTCTCGAGGCTGGACAGCCCGCCCACCCCACCCACCTGCGCGTCGGGGAGACTCTTCTCCACGCCGGCCATGAGCCCGAGCTTGGTCACCATGTTCTGGAGGGTGAGCACCCGCGCCTGCAGACGACCGGCGTTCTCCTCGTACGCCCGGGCCTTCGTGGCGAGGGCGAGGTTTTCGCCCTGAAGCCGCTTCAGCTCAGCGACTTCCACGCTGATCATGGTGTAGTGGACGACGATGCCGACGAGGGCGAGGGCCAGGACGCTCAGCGATCCCAGGACCCACCGGGTGAGGCGCACCGAGACCTGGAACTTCCGAAACCGGGCCTTGGCGTGAGGTACGACGATGAGGGTGTAGAACTCATTGGCCATCCATGACTCCGAGCCGTTCGGGAGAAGGAGCCCTCTCTCCCGTCAGACCGGGCCCCCACCGTGCGGTCGCTGCCGCCCCCGGGGCCCACTGGAAAAAATAACAGGGAGGAGGCTAGCACGGGCCAGAGACCCCGGTCAAGGAAGGGTTTAGGGGAAATCGTCCCCCTGTGCGTCCGGCGCGGCGCCCCGGAAGAGGAGTGCCTCGGTGACGTCGCCGGACCGGATCTCGGGCCGGCCCCCGAGGTCGGCCAGGGTCCGGGCCAGCCGGAGAAGGCGGTCCAGCCCCCGGGCGGTGAGCCCGAGCCGGTCGACGGCGTGCCCGAGGACTCCCTCGACCTCCGCCGGAGGCCGGGCCACCCGGCGCAGGGCGTCGGTGGACAGCCGGGCGTTGCAGGTCACACCCGTCTGCCCCAGGCGGGCCCGCTGCCTCCGGCGGGCCCGAGCCACCCGGGCGGCGACGCGCTCCGAGGCCTCGGCCCGCGGCGCCTGGAGCTCCGCGAAGGTCAGCGGCCGGACCCCCACGTGAAGGTCGATGCGGTCCAGGAGGGGCCCGGAAAGCCGGCTGAGGTAGGCCCGGGCTTCACGGGGCGTGCAGCGACAGGGCCGCGCGGCAGAGCCCCGCTGGCCGCACGGGCAGGGGTTCATGGCCCCCACGAGCTGGAAGCGGGCGGGGAGGCAGACGGTGCCCCGGCTGCGGCTGATGGTGATCCGGCCCTCCTCGAGGGGCTGACGGAGGACCTCGAGGACGTGCCGGCGGAACTCGGGCAGCTCGTCCAGGAAGAGGACCCCCCGGTGGGCCAGACTGACCTCCCCGGGATGTGGCACCTGGCCTCCGCCGGCCAGGGCCACGTCGCTGGCGGTGTGGTGAGGGCTGCGGAACGGGCGGACGGCGGCGGCAGCCCCGAAGGCCCGGCCGGCGGCCGAGTGGACGGAGGCCACCTCGAGTGCCTCCTCGGTCGACAGCGGGGGAAGGATGCCCGGGAGCCGCCTCGCCAGCATCGTCTTGCCTGAGCCCGGGGGGCCGACCATCAGGAGGTTGTGGCCCCCGGCCGCCGCGATCTCCAGGGCCCGACGGGCCATGAGCTGGCCGCGGACGTCGGCCAGGTCGGGGGCGTGGCTCTCCTCGGGCGTGGGCAGAGGGGGTGGGGGGGGCGCCGGGGGATCCTCGCTCGTCACCAGGGCCACGGCTTCGGGGAGGCTGGACACCGGGTACACGCGCAGGTCGGGGACGAGGGACGCCTCGCGGTGGTTGGCGGCGGGCACCACCGCGGCGCCCAGGCCCTGGCGCCGGGCCAGCAGCAGCATGGGCAGAACGCCGGCGACGGGGCGGATCGCGCCGTCGAGGGCGAGCTCACCCACCAGCAGGAAGCGCTCGCTACCGGCGAGGCTGACCACCCCGTCGGCGGCGAGCAGGCCCACGGCGGTGGCGAGGTCGAACGACGAGCCGCACTTGCGGAGGCTCGCCGGGGCGAGGTTCACGGTGATGCGGCGGTCCCACTTGAACGAGAAGCCACAGTTGCGGACGGCGGCGCGGATCCGGGCCTCGCTCTCCTTCACCGCCGAGTCGGGGAGGCCCACCATGACGAAGCGCGGGAAGCCGCCTGAGACGTCGGCTTCGACGCGGACGAGATGAGCTTCGACTCCGAGGACGGCCGCGGTCAGCGACGTGGCGAGCATGGGTTCTTCCCCCTTTCTGCTCACGGGGGGAGAGACCCGCGTGGACCGGAGAATACCGTGGGGGAGGGTCACCTCGGGTCCGCCCGCGCCGTCACCGGCGGGACGAGGCGGCGGGCGCCTGATCGTCGTTGCGCCCATTCTCCGGATTCCGCTAAGATGAACTAGGTTTGGGCCCTGTTCCCGGCCCTGTCGACCCGATTCATTCCTTCGCCCGAGGAGAGCAAGCATGACAATCCGTCGTTTCTGGGGGGTGGCCTTCGTCACCGTCTTCGCCGGGCTCCTGGCGCTGCCGGCCTGCAGCCGCCGCAAGCCCGCAGAGGTGAATCCCATCGTCCCCTCCATCGAGGTCAACCGCACTCGAGCCCCGCTCGGGAGCGCCCTCGAGATCACCTACACCTGGACCCTGGAGCCGGGAGCCCAGAAGCTCGGACAGGACTACCGCGCCCTGGTCCACTTCCTCGACTCGCACGACGTCATCCTGTTCGATGACGACCACATGCCGGTCCCGCCCCCGTCGACGTGGGAGCCCGGGGAGACCTACAGCTACCACCGCACCCGGTTCGTGCCCGTCTACCCCTACGTGGGCGACGTGGAGGTCCGGATGGGGCTCTACCCGTACCCGGGGCGCGGCGAGCGGGCGGTGCTGAAGGGTGAGGATCGCGGCTTCCGGGAGTACAAGGTGGCGAGCATGGAGCTGCTGCCCCAGACCGAGAACATCTTCCTCGTGTACAAGTCGGGCTGGCACAACCCGGAGACCATCCCCGAGAACCCGGGCATCGAGCGGACCTGGACCGAGCGCGAGGCGCTCACCTCCTTCAAGAATCCCCGGGAGGACGTGGTCATCTACCTCGAAGCCGACACCTGCGTGAAGTGCTTCTCCGCGACGCCCGAGCTGACGCTTTCGGTTGGGAACAACGTGGGCGTCCGGGTCCCGTTCGAGGAGCCCCAGGTCGTCCTGAAGAAGATCCGCGTCAAGGCCGAGGACCTGGGGGACGAGGAGTGGGTGGACCTGCGGCTCACCATGAACGAGTCGTTCGTGCCCAGCCAGCTCGATCCGCCGCTCAACAAGGACGATCGTGAGCTGGGGCTGAACGTGTACCACCTGTACGTGGCCGAAGCCGACACGGTGGGCTCGCCCGAGGACGTGATCGACGCGGAGCCCCTCGGACCGTCGGCGCCGCCGACCCAGCCCTAGCGGGTCCGGCTGCCGGACGGGAGAGAGGGAGGCGGCGAGGCCGTCTCCCTCTCTTCATCTGACCGGGCTTATCGGGGGCAGGATCATGGACCAGTGGACGGACAGCGACGGCCGCGTGGACGTGGCCGCCATCATGGCTGGGATTCGCGAGAAGATCCGCGGACGCCGGGATCTCGGGCTCTACACCGACGAGGAGGTCGAGGAGCTCACCGCGCTGCGGCTGCAGGCCTTCGCCGACGACGCGGGGATCGATCCCGACCTCCTCTCTCGCCTGATGGCGGAGAACCACAACTGGAACATCTCGACTGACTACCGGATCGAGAGCCACCGCGGGGGGCTCCAGGGCCACCTGGTGGTGCTCCTCAAGAAGCTCGTTCGTCCCTGGGTGCGTCTCTACACCGACCACGCGCTGAGCCGGCAGGCCCAGATCAACCTCTACCTCCACTACCTCTCCCACAACCTCGTGCGGGAGCTGGTCCGCCTGCAGATCGAGCACACCGCCCTGCGGAATCGCTTCGACGAGCTCGCGGGATCGCCGGGGACGACGCGCGCAGAGCGGGGAGGAGAGGCGAAGGGTTGAGGGTCGCCTTCGTCGTCCAGCGCTACGGGCCGGAGGTCGTGGGGGGGGCCGAGCTCCACTGCCGCTGGGTGGCCGAGCACCTGGCCGAGCGCCACGAGGTCGAGGTCCTCACCACCACCGCCACCGACTACCTGAGCTGGAGGAACGTGCTCGAGCCGGGCACCTCGGAGCGGAACGGCGTCACCGTGCGCCGCTTCCCGGTGGCGCGCAGGCGCGACATCGACCGTTTCGACCCGGTGGCCAACAAGGTCTGCTTCTTCGAGCACACCGACGCCGAGGAGCGGGCCTGGCTGGAGGAACACGGGCCGGTCTGCCCCGAGCTCCTGGCCTGGCTCCGCGCCCACGAGTCGGACTACGACGCCCTCGTCTTCTTCTCGTACCGCTACTGGACCACCTACTTCGGCCTGCAGGTGGCGCCGGGAAAGAGCATCCTGGTGCCCACCGCCGAGCACGACCGGGTGCTGTACCTGAGGCTCTTCCGGGACTTCTACCGTCTCCCCGCGGCCATCGCCTTCAACAGCCCCGAGGAGCGCATCCTCATCGAGCGGGTCACGGGCAACGAGGGACTCCCGGGAGAGGTGGTGGGGACAGGCATCAACCGGCCGGCGAACGTGCCGGTGGCCGAGGTCGAGACCCGGCTCGACCTCCTCGGGGACTACCTGGTCTACGTGGGCCGCATCGAGCCCGAGAAGGGCTGCGCGGTCATGATCGACCACTTCCTCCGCTGGCAGCGCGAGACCCGGGCCAACGTGACCCTGGCCCTCCTCGGCCGGGGAACCATGAGCTTCTCGGAGAACGCCCACGTGCGGATCATGGGGGTGGTGCCGGACGAGGAGAAGCTCGCGGCCCTCGCCCGATCCCGGGCCCTGGTGATGCCCTCGCGCCACGAGAGCCTCTCCATGGTGGTCCTGGAGGCCTGGATGATGGGGCGCCCGGTCCTCGTCAACGGGGACTGCGAGGTGCTCCGCGGCCAGGTGCTGCGCGCCGACGGGGGGCTCTACTACCGTCGGTACGAGGAGTTCGCCGCGGCCCTGGACCTCCTCATGGAGTCGCCCGACCTCGCCGACGGTCTGGGCCGCCAGGGCCAGGCGTACTTTCAGGAGAACTACGCCTGGGAGCGGATCATGGAAAAGTACGAGCGGCTCATCGGGATCGCCGCCGGTGGGGGCGCCCGGGCGTGAAGCTCGCCTTCGTCATCCAGCGCTACGGCCTGGAGGTCAGCGGGGGGGCGGAGCTGCACTGTCGCTGGCTGGCCGAGCGGCTCTCCCGGCGGCACCACGTAGAGGTCTTTGCCACCCGCGCCCTCGACTACCTCGAGTGGAGGAACCACTACCCGGAGGGAACCGAGGTGGTGGGCGGGATCCCCGTCCACCGACACACCGTGCGCCGGACCCGCAACGCCCGCAAGTTCGCGTCGCTGTCGACCATCTGCTTCCACGAGACCCACAGCCGGAAGGAGGAGGAGGCCTGGGTTCGGGAGAACGGACCCTACTCGCCGGCCCTGGTGAGGGCGGTGGCCCGCTCCCGGGACCGGTTCGACCGTTTCCTCTTCTACTGCTATCGCTACTACCAGAGCTACCACGGCATCCCCGCGGTGCCGGACAAGGCCCTCCTCGTGCCCACCGCGGAGGAGGACCCGGCCATCCAGCTGACCGTCTTCAAGGAGCTCTTCCGGGCTCCCCGGGGGATCGTGTACCTGACCCCGGAGGAGCAGGCGCTGGTGCAGGGGGCCAGCGGCAACCAGGCGGTGCCCAGCGTGGTGATCGGGAGCGGCCTCGACCTGCCGCCCGCAGACGGGAGCGTGGACTTCGCGGCGCGCTACGGGCTCACCCGTCCCTTCATCCTCTACGTCGGCCGCATCGATAAGAACAAGGGGTGCGTGACCCTGTTCGCCTACTTCCGCAAGTTCGTCGAGGAGACCGGGGCCGACGTCGACCTGGTCCTGGCCGGCTCGGCGGTGATCCCGATCCCCGACCACTCGCGCATCCGTTACGTGGGCCGTATCAGCGAGGAAGAGAAGGTCGCCGCCCTCCGGCAGTGCCGCCTGCTGGTGATGCCCTCGCCCTACGAGAGCCTGTCCATCGTCACCCTCGAGGCCTGGAAGCTCGGAGCGCCGGTGCTGGCCAACGCCCGCTGCCAGGTGCTGATGGGGCAGTGCCTCCGCTCCGACGGCGGGCTCTTCTACCATGGGTACGCCGAGTTCGCCGAGGGGCTCCAGCTGCTGCTCGACCGCCCGCAGCTCGCGGCCTCCCTCGGTCGCCAGGGGCAGTCCTGGGTCGACAACGAGTGCGCCTGGGAAACCGTGGAGAGTCGTGTCGAAGACCTACTGGCAAGAACGGGATAGCCCTGAGCCAGGAGTCCCCGAGCCCAGAGGCCGTCGTTCTCGAGCCCCAGGGGGGTCAGGTCGTGAGAACACCCCGACCCACCCCGCGACCACTACTCATTCACCGGCCACCCCAGCTCCCGCACCCCGCTCCGTTCTTCTCAACAGACCTGACCCCAGCGTGCTCAGGCTCTAGACCTGACCCCAGCGTACCTGGAGCTCAGGGCTGCCGCTCACATCCGGCTCTGCTGGCGCGCGGCTGCGGTCGGCCACCCGTCTGCGGCGGGGTGCTCGAATCGCCCGGAGCCGTAGGCTCCGGAACCCGTCGCTCGTCCGCCGTTGTACGCGATTCGAGCACCTCGCTTCTCCGCTGGCTTCGAATTGAGGCAAGGTCCTCGACGGGGCCCGGCCGCCGCAGCGGCAGCCCACGCTCCACAGCCCCTCAGTCCCGGCTCGTCAGGTCCAGGTCGAGGTGCACGCTGAGCTTCTCGAGGCGCCGGGTCCCCACGAGGGTGAGCCGCACCGCGTCTCTCAGGATCTCCTCCCGTCCGTCCCGGTCGAACCCCAGGTGGATGCGGAGGTCGGTGAGCCCCTTGAGAAGGTGGGGGGGGAGGTCGAGGGCGGCTCGCCGCTGGACCTCCTGGCGAGCGTTCCGATCGCGCAGGGAGACCTCGGGCGGGGTCTTGCCTCCCGACGGGTGGCGGACCGAGGTGGCGACCTTCGATGGGCGGGCCCTCGGGTGCCGCCGCAGCTTCTCGAGCTCCTGACCGATGTCGGTGGTTCCCTTGGTCGCCACCGGGCGGACGCTGACCTTGCCGGTGTCCTCCTCGGCGAACTCGACCTGAATCGGCTCCAGCGCCGCCGGGTCGTCCGCCGGCGGTGGCGACGGGCCGGGGTCGGGCCGCGGGCCCCCGGCCGCGGGCTCGGGGCTCGGCCCTCGGCCGCCCTCGGCCTCCTGGTCCTCGGCGATGCGCTTGCGCACCGAGGCCAGCGTGAGACGTGAGATCTCCTTCAGGGTCTCGAACACGCCGACTCCGTGGATGGCCGCGGCCTCGAAGGACGGAGCCCCTTCCGGGTTGAGGACCTCCTCGAGCCGGCTCACCGGCACGATGTTGCGGAGGTCCCGCTTGTTGTACTGGAAGACGATGGGTACGTCGTCGGCGCTCACGTTGAGCTCCTCGAGGTTCTGCCTGAGGTTGGCGAGCGCCTCCTCGTTGGGCTCGAGGGCCGGGGCCTGGCTGTCGGCGACGAACACCATCCCGTCGACGCCCCTGAGGACCAGGCGTCGGGTGGCGTTGTAGAAGACCTGGCCGGGCACGGTGTACAGCTGGAGCCGCACCTTCATCCCGCCGATGATTCCCACGTCGAGGGGAAGCAGGTCGAAGAACAGCGTGCGGTCTCCTTCAGTCTCCAGGCTGACCATCTGGCCGCGCGAGCGCGGCGCGGTCTTGTCGTGGATCCACTGGAGGTTGGTGGTTTTTCCGCACAGGCCGGGACCGTAGTAGACGATCTTGGCCGTGAACTGCATTGACGTGTAGTTCAGGAACATGGCCGAGGGCGTGAGTGTAGCACCCTCGGCACCGGAGCTTGCGCTCAGAATCCGAGGCCGAGGCCGAAGAAGTAGCGGTGGTCCAGGTCGACCGGGGTGGCCAGGGGCAGGTCGACCCACTGGTACTCCCCCCGCAGCACCAGACCGAACGGGAACTTGAGCTTGGCCCCGACGAAGACCAGCCCCAGGGTGCCGGTGTCGCTGCTGCCCGGGAGCGACTCCCGGTACACGCCGGCGCCGAGCCCACCGTAGGGAACGAAGCGGCCGAAGGACGGCCCGACGTAGGCCTTGGCCGAGAGGGTGAAGAGGCTCGTGGAGGGGAGCTCCGCGCCCTGCCAGCCGCCCTCGATCTCGCCGCCGACGATGTTGAAGAGGGTGATCGTGAGCATCCCGCCGTAGCCCGTGGCCCAGACCTCGCCGGGACTGGCCCCGGAGACGAAGGCCGTGACCTCGGCCGGTGCCGCGGGCCGGGCTGACGCCGCGAGGAGCCCGGCCAGGAGGAGGACGCGGAGCGGGGAAGGCTGGAGGCGGTTTCTGGCACCCATGGCGCCATGGTGGGGCCGCCGCCGAGGGTTCGTCAACAGCGCTGCCGAGGGGGAGGGCGCCGTCTCACTCGACGGTCACCCTGCGCGGCTTTCGCGGCGAGCGCTTCTTCGTGGGCTCCTCCATGCGCTGGAGCTGCCACTGGCACAAGAGGACGATTCCCTCCAGGACCTGGCGACGGACCTGTCTCAGCCGATCGCGGTCGATGCCGGCCTCCTCCAGGACCTCTGAGATCATGCAGCAGGGCTTCGGGGGATGGGTGACGGACCTCCGGGCTCGGCTCACGACGCCTCCTTCTCTCCGAACGTCACACGCAGCCACGCGTCGTCGAAGGCCGCCCCCTCGACCGCGCGGCCGGCGAGAGTGCGGGGCAGGACGAGGTGCCGCCGCTGGTTGTCCACCTGCACGACGAGGTCGTCCCCCCGGGTCCACACCTGGATGCGGTCCTTCTCCGCGAACGGCAGGCGGAGGGAGAGGACATAGCCCTTGCCCTTCTTCCGGATCTCCATGGGCTTCTCGCGGTGGAGGACCCCGGTGGGGTCGGTCTCGCCGAAGACGCGCTCCGCGAACTCGTCGAGCATCTCCGTGCCCACCATCTCCCGGTCGAACAGCGGCGCCTGGAAGAAGGGAAGGGGCTCGAAGGCAGAGCGAGCCGTCTGCAGGTGCCCGGCCTGGATCGAGAACCAACGGTCGAAGTAGTCGGAGCGGGCTTCTTCGGGGAGGACGCGGTTGGCGACGATGGCGTCGACGGGAAACCCGAAGAGGTTGAGGTAGGTGTAGAGCCGCTGGGACTCGTTGATGACCATCTTCTCCGGGTTCAGGACGATACGGATGGAGCTGCGCCCGGGGTCCTGGAGGATGGGTCCCATGGCCTCCATCTGGCGGTAGAGCGCCTTGACCGCCCCGAAGACGTCGTCGGAGGGGAGGGGGAGGTCGGTGACCCGCTTCGCCACCGGGCGGACCGTCCGCACCACCGTGCGCTGGATGGGGAAGATGCGGTCGAAGTAGAAGCCCAGCACCTCGGGCACTGCCAGCATCCGCACCGTGTCACCGGTGGGGGCGCAGTCGATGACGATGACGTCGTAGCGCCGGCTGTCGGCGAACGCCTTGACCCGGAGCAGGCTGAACAGCTCCTCCATGCCGGGGAGGATGGCGAGCTCCTCGGCCACCGTCTCCTCCACCCCGCGGAAGGTGATGAAGCGGGTGAGGTAGTCGTGGATGACGCCCCAGTGGCTGGCCAGCTCGCGGTTGACGTCGATCTCCACCGCCTCGAGCCGGGGGAGGATGGGGGTGGGGACGCCCTCGATGTCCCGGTCGAGAGCGTCGGCCAGGCTGTGGGCGGCGTCGGTGGAGACCACGAGCGTGCGTCGTCCGAGGGCGGCGGCTCGGATCGCGGTGGCCGCGGAGAGGCTGGTCTTGCCCACCCCGCCCTTGCCCGAGTAGAGGATCAGCCGGGTGCTCACCGTGCCCCCGCGCGCCGGCCGGCGACCTTCGTCCCGGTCCCGGGCAGCACCGTGTCGGCGAAGGCGGCGAGCCCCTGAAGATCGTGGATGTCCTGCTCGAACTCGGGGACGAGAATCGGCTTCTCGCGAGTGTCCACCTCGAGGCGCGCCACTGCCCGCTGCTCGACCCCGGCGAGGGTCTGCTGCTCCCGAAAGGTCTCGACGAGCTTCGACGCCAGCGGCGGGGGCACCAGGCGATGGCGCCGCCCCCGACCCGTCGACCGGCCGGCCGCGGGGTGGACGCGATTCACGATGAAGGCGAGGAAGGGCATCTCTTTCTCCGTCAGCCGTCGGTGGAAGTACAGGGCCTCCTCGAGGGCGAGAGGGGCCGGGGCAGCGACGAGTACGAAGCCGGAAGAACCCTCACGGAGCAGGGCGTGGACACGGGTGGCGCGCTCCTTGAATCCATCGTACATGCTCTCGAAGGCCAGGAAGAACTCCGACAGGTCCTGGAGGAACTCCAGCCCGAGAAACCGATCGGCCAGCTTCAGGGCCACGGCGCCGGTCCGGGACGCGACCCTGAGCGTCAGCTTGCCGGCGGCGAAGTAGGGCTTGAGAAACCAGCGGAGAACGCCGGTGTCGAGGAAGTCCATGAGCCGGTCGGGGGCCTCGAGGAAGTCGAGAGCGTGGCGGGTGGGCGGCGTGTCGAGCACGACCAGGTCCCAGCGCGTGTCCGCGGCCAGCTCGAGGAGCTTCTCCATCGCCATGTACTCGTGGCTCCCGGCGAGGGCGGCGGAGACCTGGCGGTAGAAGCGGTTGCCGAGGATGCGGCGTCGCGCCGCCTCGTCGGGCGTGTGGCGGGCGACGAGATCGTCGAAGGTGCTCTTGACGTCGAGGACCATGGCGTGGAGGGATCCCGGCCCGACGTCGGCCCCGAGCCGGGAGACGTCGATCACGCGGGGACGGCCCGAGAGGCGCCCGAGACCGAGGCTCGTGGCCAGGCGCCGCGAGGGATCGATGGTGCAGACCAGTACCCGCCGGCCGCTGCAGGCGGCGTGCAGGGCGAGGGCCGCCGACGTCGTGGTCTTGCCGACGCCGCCCGAGCCGCAGACCACGAGGACATGGCGCTCGTCGAGCGCCCGGCCGAGGGTGGCCTCGGGGTGGGCCCGCCGGGGCGGCATCAGGCCGCCTCCAGGCGCTCGGCGAGGAGCTGGAGGTCCTCGCGTCCCAGCCGCTCGCGGAAGAGGTAGGGCAGGGATGCGAGGGGCACGGGCAGACTCCGGCCGAGGCGACCCCGATAGAGCCGGGTGAGCCGGCGGCGGCGGATCTGCCTTCGCGCGGCGCGCAGGGCCGCGGGCAGGGGCACCCCGGGTGCGAGCGTTCCCCGGGGCTCGGCCGCGGCGAGACGGAGGATCTCGGCCTCCTCGTTGTCGGAGAAGCGTCGTTCGTGGCAGGCGTTCAGCACCCCTGCCGCGGGCCCGATCTCCAGCTCGTCCGTCGCCAGGCGGTGGAACTCGAGGGCCTCCACCACCGCCATCTCCTCGGGGACGGCCACGATCACCAGGGCGGTGCGCTTCGGGTCGCGGAGGAGCCCGAGGACCCGCCGGGCGTTGTGTCCCACCGGCCCCACCGGGATGGCCCGCGACGCGGCGAGGGGGACCTTGAGGAAGGCGAGGCCGTGC
The DNA here is from genome assembly GCA_022340585.1 of Acidobacteriota bacterium. Classification (GTDB taxonomy): domain Bacteria; phylum Acidobacteriota; class Vicinamibacteria; order Fen-336; family Fen-336; genus JAJDNS01. The sequence goes on along the minus strand of JAJDNS010000063.1, from coordinate 26,551 downwards.
CCCGTGGCCGGGGCGTCGAGCACGATGAGGTCCCAGGCCTTGCGGCGGCGGCGGGCGAGGCCGACCCGGGCCTCCTCGAGCACCATGATCTTGCCAAGGACCATGAGCTCCTTGAGGCCGGGGGCGGCGGCGAAGAAGCGACGGTAGATTGGGCTGTCGAGCACCCGCCGGGCGACGGCGCCCACCGGCAGCAGGTGGCGGACGTACTCGTCCATTACGACCGCGGGGTCGAGGTTGAGCGTGCTGAGCCCGGGAAGGACCTCGGTCTCGCGGCCCTTCGAGGGCGACCCGCCCAGCATCCGAGCCGCCTCGACGGGGGCCGCCACCTCGACGAGGAGCACCCGCTGGCCGCGCTCGCGGGCGGCGAGGGCGAGGGAGGCCCCCACCACGCTCTTCCCGACCCCGCCCTTGCCGGTGAGGACGATCAGCCGACGCGACAGCAGGTCGTCGAGGAGCATGCGCGGGCCGAGACTAGCACAGGCGCGTGGCGGGGACGGCTGCTATAGAATGGCCCCGCGATGAGCCAGCCCTCCGTACCCGACAGCCCCCCCGCGGCGGAGCCGGGCAAGGAGAAGGTGGTCGTCGTGATGCCCGCCTACAACGCGGCCCGGACGATCGAGGACACCTTCCGGGCCATCCCCGAGGGCTTCTACGACGAGATCGTGGTGGTCGACGACCACAGCGGCGACGACACCTCCGCGAGGGCCCGGGCCCTCAACCTGAAGGTCATCCGCCACCCCCACAACGTCGGGTACGGCGGGAATCAGAAGACGTGCTACATGGAGGCCCTGCGCAGCGGGGCGGCCATCGTGGTCATGCTGCACCCCGACGGGCAGTACGACCCCTCGATCATCCCCGAGATGATTCGGCCGATCCGGGAGGGGCGGGCAGACATGGTCCTCGGCTCGCGCATGCTCACTCCGGGCGGGGCGAAGCGGGGGGGAATGCCCCTGTGGAAGCGCGTGGCCAACCGCTTCCTCACCAGCGTCGAGAACCTCGCCATGGGCCGGCAGTTCGCGGAGTGCCACACCGGCTACCGGGCCTACAGCCGTCACTTCCTCGAGACGGTGCCGTTCCTCCGCAACGCCAACGGCTTCGTCTTCGACACCGAGGTGATCTTCCAGGCGGTGAACTTCGAGCTGCCGGTGGTCGAGGTGCCGGTGGAGAGCCGCTACTTCGAGGACGCCTCCTCGGTGGGCTTCCGTCAGGGAGTGGTCTACGGTCTCGGCACCCTGTGGACGGCCCTGCGGTACCGGCTGCACCGCTGGGGCCTGGCCCCCAGCGACAAGTTCCGGCGCTGATCATCCCGAGTCCGCCGTCGTTCAGACTGCGGACTCGGGATCCTCCGTTCCCTGGGGCGGCACTCCCACCCCACCGTCACGCTCAGCCGCCCATTCCGGTCCCACCCCTCGAGCGTCGGACTCGGAACCTTCCGTTCCCCTCTCCTCAGCCCCGCCGAGAGACCCTCGGTCGCACCGCCCTGGCTCGGGCGGCCGCGGCCGGCCACCCGGCTGCGGGCCCGCAAGCTTCGAAGTGAAGCAGGGTCCTCGCCGGGTCCCGGCCGCCGCGGCCTCGACGGCCCTGGGATCGTGAGCTGATCATCCCGAGTCCGCCATCGTTCGGACTGCGGACTCGGGATCTTCCGTTCCCTGGGGCGGCACTCCCACTCCACCGCCACGCTCAGCCGTCCATTCCGGTCCCACCCCTCGAGCGTCGGACTCGGAATCTGCCGTCTCTCCGAGCCCGCCCTACTCCGCCAGGACCTCTGCCGCCCGCGCCACCATGCCCGGCTTGAAGTCGTCCTGCAGCGGGTCCGGCCCGACGTACAGGCCGAAGAGCTTCTCGGCCAGGGCTCGGTCGGCGATCGGAGGCTTCTCCTGTCCCGCCATGAGCGTCTCGACCGTCCCCCCGGGCGCCCAGCGGAACGTGCAGCGCTCGCCCTTCTTGACCTCGGGGAAGTAGGAGATGAACTGGTCGAGCACCTTCGGGTCGGTGCCTTCCTCGAGGGCTTCGCGCATTGCGCCCTGGATCTTGTCGGCCTTGAGGTCGCGGAGGAAGTGCAGCACCAGCGTCTTCTCGAAGTCGCCGGTCTGGAGCACGGTCCGGAGCTCGTCGGTCACCGGCTTGCCCTTGAAGGAGGCGAGGGGTCCGTCCACGGCCGACTTGTCGATGTAGAAGCCCACGGCATAGGCCTTGAACGAGAAGATGATCTTCTTCACCCGGAGCCCGGTGCCGAGGAGGACCAGGTCTCCGTCCTCGGTGGCGAAGGGCACCTTGCTCTTGGGGTCCTGGTACTCCTGGGCGGCGAGGGGAGCGGCCGTGACCGCGACCAGCGTGAGGACGACGAAGAGGGCAACGAGTGGGGGTCTCATGAGTGTCTCTCCCTTGGCATGAGGCGCGTCAACGGCGGGACTATACATCGCCCGACGCCGTTTTCGGCATCCGATTCGACCTCCCGCCGGCCGCCCGGGGTCGGCGTGTAGAATCGGCTCGTATGGTGCCGATGGACGCCCCGGAGGAACCTGAGATCTTTTTGGTCGACAGCCGTCTCGATCCCGCACGGCTCCGCCGGCTCGTGGCCGCCCACTTCGAGGACATGGTGAAGTACGTCGTGGACGTGGAGCGAGCGGTGGCGGCGGTGGGCGGAGAGCTGCACGCCGACGAGGAGGCGCTGCTGCTGGAGCACGGCAGCCGGCAGGAAGACCTCTGGGGAGCCAACTACTATCCCGGCCGGGGACCGGAGGACTGCATCGAGTACACCTCCCTCATCAACATCCGGCCGGCGCAGGGAAACCGTGGGATGTTCATCGAGGACGAACTGCTGCGGGAGCGGGTTCGCGAGGTCACCTTTGCCCTCATCGGTCGCGGAGAGCCCCTCGAGTGACCCAGCACGCCTCCCTCACCGCCGAGCGCTGGGCGCGGTTCAGCCTCGACCAGCAGATCCTGATGATCGGAAACGAGATGAACCGGGGCCTGCGTCTTCTTCGGCCCGAAGACCTGGAGTCGCTCCGACGCACCTACGAGAGGGTGCTTCGCCTCGTGGACCTCACCGTGGCTGCCCAGCCCCGCCGAGGCCTTCGCCGGGAGCTGCTGCGCTGGCGCGACCTGGTGGCCGCTCTCTACATTTCCGACGTACCCGACCCCGGAGCCCACACAGAGACCTTTCGGTGCCTGCTCCGGTTCACGCCGGCCGCGTCTCGGCAGATCCCGTACGTGCTGGGCGAGCGTCAGCCCACGGTCTCCTGAACCATCCGTCTCCGGAACGACGCGTGGCGTGCTAAACTCCGGAGGTTGTGGCCGTGACCCCCGGTCCGACCGTGCGCCCGTAGCTCAACTGGATAGAGCGTCGGCCTCCGGAGCCGAAGGTTGTAGGTTCGAACCCTACCGGGCGTACCATCCCCGTCAACAACCGAGCCAGGTACCCGGCGGGAGCCGCTAACGCCGGAGTCGCCGCACCTTCGTGCACGCGGGCTGGTGGCCGCCCTCGCAGGCCTTCTCGTAGTAGGGGAGGGCCTTCATCGGGTTGCGCGCCCCCTCCCAGGCTTTGCCCACCTCGTGGCAGGCCCGGGTCACCCCACCCTCACAGGCCTGGTTGTACAGCTCGAGGATCTGGCGGGCGTTCTTCTCGTCCCCGCGCTCCAGGACCCGAGCGAGGCGATAGCAGTCGCCCCCGACACCGGCCTTGCACGTCCGAGCGTAGAGCGCCTTGGCGCCGTCGAGGTCCTGGGTGATGACCTCGCCGGACTCGAGCATGGCCGCCAGCTTGCTGCAGCCCTCCACCGAGCCCGCGTCACAGGCTTCGCGGAAGAGAGCGGCGGCGCGGTTGAGGTCGCGGGCCACGACGCCGCCGTCCTGGAAGAGCTCTCCGAGAGAGACGCATCCGCGGGGGTCGCCGGCGCTGCACGCGTCCCGGAGGAGCTTGGTCGCCCGGGCCAGGTCCTTGGGGGCCCCCTGGCCCCGGGCCACGAGCACCGCCAGTGCGTGGCACCCCTCTCCGACCTCCCCCTCGCAGGCCTTCTCGAATCGGGCCGCGGCGCCCTCGAGATCGCGGGGGCCGCCGACACCGTCCCGCAGCATCCGGCCCTCCCCGAGGCAGCCCCGAGGCTCCCCGGCCTCGCAGGCCCCGGAGAGAAGGGTCTTCGCCTCCGTCGGGTTCTTTGGCACCCCGCGCCCGTACAGGAGGGCCGTCCCGAGCGTTGCGCACCCGGCGGGCCGGCCTCCGTCGCAGGCCTTGCGAGCGAGGGTGGCGGCCCGGGCGGGATCCGCTTTCACCCCCCGCCCGTCGCGGAGGGCCTCGGCCAGGTGGTCACAGCTCGGAAGGTCGCCGCCCCCGCAGCCCTGCTCGAAGAGGGCGGCGGCGCGTGCCTCGTCCTTCGCCATCGGTGAGCCCGCCGCGTACATGGCGCCGAGACGGCCGCAGGAGGCGGCAATGCCCGCCTCGCAGGCCTGGCCGTGCAGCTCTGCCGCGTGACCGAGGTGCCGGTCGATCTCCCCACCGGCCTCGAGGGCGGTGGCGTACTCCGCGCAAGCGGTGGAGACGCCGGCCGCGCACGCCTTCTCGTACAGCGCCGCCGCCTTCTCGAGGTCCATCTTGATGCCCTCGCCGTAGCGACGCTGGCGCGCGAGAGCGAGGCACGCCTCGCCGTGCCCGAGGTCGCAGGCCTTCTCGTAGAACCCCGCGGCCTCCTCGAGGTCGGCCGGGACGCCGTCTCCCTCGACGTAGACGGTGGCGAGCCGCACGCAGTCCGCGGCCACGCCGCGCTCGCAGGACTCCTTGAGGGCCTTCCTCTCCTCTTCCCGGGCCTTCTTCGCTTCCTCGGAAGTCTGGGCGGTGGCGAGGGACGTCAGGAGCACGACGGCGGCGAGCTGGGCGAGCATGAAGCCTCCTTGCTGGAGCAGAGTTTACGCCCGTCTGCCTCGAACCTCCATGACCCCGCTCACAGGTGGCCTTGCCTTGGAGGAGCCGACTGGGCTAGGGTGACGCCTCATGTCCCAGACCCCCAACGCCCTCTCGCTCCGGGACCGGGTCGCGGTGGTGACCGGTGCCGGGCGTGGCATCGGCGCCGCCACGTCCCAGATGCTGGCCCGAGCCGGCGCCCACGTGGCCCTCCTCGACCGGGATGCCGCCGGGGTCACCCGCACCGCCGAGGCGATCGGGCTCGCCGGGGGCGAGGCCCTGCCCTTCACCAACGACATCACCGACTCGTTCGCGGTCGAGCGCACTCTCGACCGGGTGATGGAGGAGTGGGGGCGGCTCGACGTCCTGGTGAACAACGCGGGGGAGCTGCGGGAGGCCCCCCTCGACGACCTGACCGACGACGACCTCGAGGAGTCCCTCGACATCAACCTCCGTGGGACCCTGGTCGTCACCCGCGCCGCGGTGCCCCTCATGATGGCCCGTGGCTCCGGTCGCGTGCTCTCCGCCGCCTCCATGTCCACGCGTATCGGGGCAGTGGGGCTCACCGCGTACGCCGCGTCCAAGGCCGCGGTGGTGGGCATGACCCGCACGTGGGCCCGGGAGCTGGGCCCCCGCGGCATCACCGCCAACGCGGTGGCGCCCGGTCTCATCGACTCCGAGACCACCCGCGCCGTCCCCGCCGGAGAGCTCGAAGCGACCCTGTCCCGGCTGCCCGCCCGACGGCTGGGGCAGCCCGACGAGGTGGCGGCGGTCTACCTCTTCCTGGCCTCCGACCTCGCGTCGTTCATCAACGGCGCGGTGGTGGGGGTGGACGGTGGGCTCCTGCTCGTCTAGCCGCCCCGGCTACTCCCGGTCGCGGAGGGCCTGCCGGGTGTCGCGCTCGATGTCGCGCCGCTTGATGGCCTCACGCTTGTCGTGGGCCCGCTTGCCCCGCCCCAGGCCGATCTCCAGCTTGACCCGCCCCCGCCGGAGGTAGGCGCGCAGGGGCACGAGGGTGAGCCCCTTGCCCGTCACCTTCCCCCCGAGCTTCAGGATCTCCCGCTTGTGGAGGAGGAGCTTGCGGTCCCGGTCGGGGACGTGGTTCATCTGGTTGCCGTGGGTGTAGGGCGCGATGTGGCAGCCGACGAGGTAGAGCTCGCCGTCGCGGAACTCCACGAAGGAGTCGCTGAAGCTGAGGCCTCCCTCGCGGATGGACTTGACCTCGGTGCCGACGAGCGCGATGCCGGCCTCGGCCCGGTCGGTGACCTGGTACTGAAAGAACGCCTTGCGGTTCTTCGCCAGGACCCGCTCCCCCTCCTGCGGCTTCGCCATGCCCTATGGTAGCCCGGGCCGCGGGCCCGGCGCCGCACCGTCCATGCCAGCGGGTCGGGGAGGGGGTCACATACTTTCACGCGGGCCTGCAGCAAAAGAGCGGATGGTTCCCGGATGCGGTGGTAGATTCTGGTGCGATGAGCGGAATCGAGCGACGGCTCGCTGCGCCTTCCGACTCCCGAGGGAGGGTCGTCTCGATCTTCGTGGGGGCGGTCCTCTTGCCCTCGATCGCGCTCTCCGTCCTCTCCTTCAACGCCGTCCCCAAGCACGCCGAGAACCTCAAGATCAGCCTGCAGCGGCAGGCGGAGAAGATGCTCAAGTACGTGGAGCTGGATCTCGAGACCGCGGCCCGGGCGCGGGCCCTCGAGGCGGCCCGGGCAGTGGGGCCCGAGCGCCTGCTCGAGGGCCGCCCCAAGGTGATCCGGGCCGCGCTGCGCGACGCCGGGATGGACGAGCTGGAATTCGACTCGCTGCGCCTCGAGGCCTGGTCGCCGATGAAGGAGCAGAAGGGCTGGACCGAGCCCGGCCGGGGCGACGTGGATGCCTTGCGCGAGGCGCTGGCCGGCCTCGACATGCCGGCGATGGGCGAAGAGGAGGATTCGGTCCCGCTGAAGACTCACGGGGGCAAGAAGCTGGGGATGGTGCGCTTCCGCTTCTCGTGCGACTACGTGCACCGGCAGCTCGTGCACGACTACTTCGAGAACGAGTTCGTCAACCCCGACGAAGCCTGGGTCATCCGGGTGACGGAGCCGGGGGGAGAGATCCTGTACGAGAGCGCTCCCACCCCGGACGACCGGTTCGAGGTGAAGAGGGTGATGTCGGTGCCCTCCTTCGAAGGGGTCCAGCTCCTGCTGCGGTACCGGGACCGCTCCATCGAGGAGGCGGTCCGGCGGATGGCGATGACCAAGACCGCCTTGATCGGCTTCATCGACCTGATGCTCCTGGCCGGTCTCTTCCTCGTCTACGCCAACGTGCGCCGGGAGCTGCACCTCTCCCGCCTCAAGAGCGACTTCGTGGCCAACGTCAGCCACGAGCTCAAGACGCCGCTGGCCCTGATCCGGCTCTTCGCGGAGACGCTGGAGCTGCGGCGCGTGCCCAGCGAGGAGAAGGCGCAGCAGTACTACCGCGTGATCAACAAGGAGAGCCAGCGCCTCACCCAGCTCATCAACAACATCCTGGACTTCTCGCGGATCGAGGCGGGGCGAAAGGAGTACCGCTTCCGGCCCACCGACGTGGGGGCGGTGGTGAGGGAGGTGGTCGAGTCCTACCGCTTCCCGATCGAGCAGCAGGGCTTCCAGCTCGAGGTGTCGATCGCCGAGGACCTGCCCGAGGTCGTGGTGGACCCGGAGGCGCTGTCGCAGGCGCTGCTCAACCTCGTCAACAACGCGATCAAGTACAGCGGCGATCAGAAGTACCTCGGGCTCGACGTGCGTCAGGAGGACGACCGGGTCGTGATCACCGTCGCGGACCGCGGAGTCGGGATCCCGAAGGCCGAGCAGCAGAAGATCTTCGAGAAGTTCTACCGCGTGGAGGACTCGCTGATCCACACCACGAAGGGCAGCGGGCTGGGGCTGGCCCTCGTGCAGCACATCATGGATGCCCACGGCGGCACCGTCGAGCTGACGAGCGCCCCGGGGGAGGGAACCACGTTCCGTCTCCTGGTGCCGCTCCAGCCCCCGGGGCACGGCGCGGGCGCATAGGGACACGAGCAGGATGAACGCCCACCAAACGGGCGAGATGGGGCAGGCAGCATGAGCAAGATCCTCATAGTCGAAGACGAGCCGGACATGGTCCTCGGGCTCAAGGACAACTTCGAGTTCGAGGGCTACGAGGTCGTCACCGCCACCGACGGGGAGACCGGTCTCGAGCGGGCGCGGAGCATCAAGCCGGACCTGATCGTGCTCGACGTGATGCTCCCGAAGATGTCCGGGCTCGAGGTGTGCAAGAGCCTGCGCGGCGAGGGGTGGGAGGGGCCGATCCTGATGCTCACCGCCCGCGGCCAGGAGATCGACAAGGTGGTCGGTCTCGAGCTCGGGGCGGACGACTACGTCACGAAGCCCTTCTCGATCCGGGAGCTGCTGGCGCGGGTGCGCGCGGTGCTCCGGAGGACCGAGGGGGGGCGGAAGCGGCTGTCCCGCTACTCCTTCGCGGACGTGGACCTGGATTTCGAAGCCTACAAGGCGACGAAGGGTGGCGAGGCCCTGGAGCTGAGCCCCCGGGAGTTCGAGCTGCTGCGCTACCTGATCGAGCGGAAGGGAGAGACCGTGACCCGGGACCAGCTCCTCGAGGACGTGTGGGGCTACGACTCCTACCCGTCCACCCGCACCGTTGACACCCACGTCGCCAAGCTCCGGGCCAAGATCGGTGACAGCGGCTCCGAGCCCCGCTGGATCCTGACCATCCACGGGATGGGATACAAGTTCATCGATCCCTCGTGAACGCTGAGCCCACCGACGCTCCGTCCCCCGGGGCCAGGGCGGCGATGCCCCTCGCTCTCGTGGTGGGCAGCCTCGCCCTGCCCGCGGGAGAGGCCTGGGCGCGGGGGGAGGTCGACGCGCGCACGGCCGAGCCGGGCGAGGCCCTCAACCGGATCGAGAGCGATGCGCCGGAGCTGGTGCTCCTCGACGGACGCCTGCCCGGGGACGCCCTCACGACGGTGTTGGAGAGCGTGGGACATCCCGACCGGCCGGGCCGCCCGGCAGTCATCGTCGTCACCGAAGAAGGCCGCCGCACCCAGGTCGAGAGCCGCCTCATCGACCACGCCGACGACTTCGTCAACGGTGCCCTCGGCCCGGAGGTGCTCCTCGCCCGCATCCGGACCGCGCTGCGGGTGCGGGCGGTTCTGGGCGAGCTCGCCCGCAAGAACGCCGAGCTCGAGGCGGTCTCCGCCCGGCTCCAGAAGCTGGCCGGGCGCATGGCCGACGAGCTGAGGATCGCCTCCCAGGTGCAGAGGGCGCTGTTGCCCCCGCCCCTCGCCCACCCGCGACTGGATCTCGCCGCCGAGTTCATCCCGGCCGGGGAGATCGGGGGCGACTACTACGACGTGATCCCTCTCGACCGGGGGCGCCTGGCCGTGTCCCTCGGAGACGTGATGGGCAAGGGGGTGCCGGCGGCGCTCCTGGCGGCCAACCTGAAGGCGTGCCTGCGTGCCCACGTCGAGGCGGGAGGCGACGACCCGGGGAAGACCATCGCCCGCGTCAACCGGGTGTTCTGGGACGTCACCCCCAAGGGCCTCTTCGCCACGTTGTTCTTCGGGGTGCTCGACTTCGACCGGGGAACCCTGCGGTACGTCAACGCCGGCCACGAGCCGAGCGTCCTCGTCCGCCCGGACGGTCGTCCCGAGCTGCTCGACGTCGGGGGCACGGTCCTCGGGCTGTTCGAGGAGTCGACCTACACCGCCGGTCACACCGAGGTGGTGCCCGACGACCTCCTCGTGCTGTTCTCCGACGGGCTGGCGGATCGCTCCTCCCCCTCGGGAGAGCTGTTCGGAGCGGAGCGGCTCCGGGAGGCCGCGGTGCGGGCGCACCGCGACCCGGTCCGCATCGCCTTGTACTCGCTGCTGGGAGAGGTCCAGGGCTGGTCGGGGGGACGCCCGGCCGAGGACGACCAGACCCTGATCGTGGCACGTATCCGATAAGCGCCTAAGTCCTTCAGGCCTTGAACGTTAACGGGGCGGCTGCTAGAGTCGAAGACGAACGCTGCCATGGAATACGTCTGCAGGGTCGGCACGCCTTCGGGGGAGATCGTCGAGCGCACATTCAGCGCGCCCGACGAGCGTTCGCTCCGCGCCGAGCTCGAGCAGCAGGGCTACTACCTGCTGGGCGTGCGTCGGGGGCTCGGGCTCTCCCTGCTCCGCCTGCGTCCGCGGCGGGTCGACCCCGGGCTCCTGCTCATCTTCGCCCAGGAGCTCGCCGCCCTGCTGAAGGCCGGGCTTCCGCTGTTCCAGTCCCTGGACGTGATGCTCGACCGCCAGCGGGATCCCGTCTTCCGCCAGTCGCTCACCACGGTCCGGGAGAAGGTGAAGTCCGGCGTGGCTCTGTCCGACGCCTTCCGCCAGGAGGGTGAGCTCTACCCGCCGATATTCTCGGCCAGCCTGGTGGCGGGTGAGCGATCGGGAACGCTCGACGACGTGCTGCGGCGGTTTTCCCGGCACCTTCGTCTCAACCAGACGCTCAAGAAGAAGGCGATCTCCGCCTCGATCTACCCCCTCGTCCTGCTGACGATGATGGCCCTCCTGGTCGCGGTCATGCTGGTGTTCGTCATCCCCCAGTTCCAGAGCTTCTTCGAGGGGCTGGGGGCGGAGCTGCCCCTCCCGACCCGCATCCTGCTGGCGGTCGCCGCCCTCGTCCGCGCGAACCTGGTCTGGATTCTCCTCGTCGCGGGAATAGCGGGGGCCGGAGCCTGGTACTGGCTTCGGCGGGAAGGCTCGCCGGTGGCCCTCGATCGGGGCCTGCTGCGCGTGCCCTACTTCGGGGGCTTGATGAGGATGTACGCCACCTCGCAGCTCATGCGCACGCTGTCCACGTTGCTCGCCGGCGGCCTGCCCCTGGTCAACGCCATCGACGTGGCGTCGGCCTCGGTCGGTAACCGGGCGATGGCCGGCGCGCTGCGGGGTGCAACGGAGAGGATCCGGGAGGGGGCCAGCCTCACCGGCGCCCTCGAGTCCACGGCGATGCTGGAGGCCCTGCCCCTGGAGATGGTGAAGGTGGGCGAGCAGACCGGGGCCCTGGGAGACATGCTCACCGCCATCGCCGACTTCTACGACGAGGAGCTCGACACCCGGATGGCGGCGGTGCTGTCTCTGGTGGAGCCGGTTCTCCTGGTGCTCATGGCCGTGATCGTCGCGGGCATGCTCCTGGCCTTCTACCTGCCCATGTTCCAGGCCATCTCCGCGGTCCAGGCCACGAGGTGATCGGATGGCGGAATCACCCCTGATCCCCGACGACGCGGCCGGCGAGCTCTCCTCGGCGTCGGAAGAGGAGGCGGCCCGCGATCTCGCCGAGCGCTACGACCTCGAGTACGTCGACGTGGCCTCGTTCGCCCCCGACCCCGAGATCCTGAAGTCGGTCCCGGTCGAGCTGATGTTCCGCTACACGTTCCTGCCCTACCGCCGCGACGGGGAGCGGCTGGTGCTGGTGATGGCCGACCCCACCGACATCCCGGTGGTCGACGAGCTGAGCCTCATCCTCCAGACCCCTCTCCAGCCCGCGGTGGGGACGCCCTCGGCGATCCAGGAGGCCCTCAAGCGCGGACAGGGCACCCAGCGGGTGCTCGAGCAGGCCTCGGAGTCGTTCAAGATCCAGCTCCTGCGCGAGGACGACGACGGGGACGAGGTCCTCTCTATCGACAAGATCCAGGCCGACCAGTCGCCGATCATCCGGCTCGTGGACTCGACGATCTTCGACGCCCTCAACCGCCGGGCGTCGGACATCCACATCGAGACCCGCGACAACGAGGTGGTGATCAAGTACCGGATCGACGGAGTGCTCCAGCCCGCGATGAAGCCCATCGCCCGGGAGCACCACGCCACCGTCATCAGCCGCATCAAGGTCATGTCCGAGCTGGACATCGCCGAGAAGCGCATTCCCCAGGACGGGAGGTTCCGGGTGCGGCTGGGTGGCCGCTCCATCGACTTCCGCGTCTCGATCATGCCCTCGGTGCACGGCGAGGACGCGGTCATCCGCATCCTCGACAAGGAGAGCCTGTCCAAGCAGTTCGCCTCGCTGCGCCTCGACGTCCTCGGCTTCGACGAGAAGGAGCTCCAGCACTTCCGCCGCTTCATCCGCGAGCCCTACGGGATGGTGCTGGTCACCGGGCCCACCGGGTCGGGAAAGACGACCACCTTGTACGCGGCCCTCTCGGAGATCAAGACCGAGGAGGACAAGATCATCACCATCGAGGACCCGGTGGAGTACCAGCTCCGGGGGGTCCTCCAGATCCCGGTCAACGAGAAGAAGGGGCTCACCTTCGCCCGGGGCCTGCGGTCGATCCTGCGCCACGACCCGGACAAGATCATGGTGGGAGAGATCCGCGACACCGAGACCGCGGACATCGCCATCCAGTCGGCGCTCACCGGTCACCTGGTCTTCACCACCGTCCACGCCAACAACGTCATCGACGTCCTCGGCCGCTTCCTCAACATGAAGATCGAGCCGTACAACTTCGTCTCCGCCCTGAACTGCGTACAGGCCCAGCGGCTGGTCCGGACGATCTGCACCCAGTGCAAGCGGGAGGTCCGGGCCTCCCACGAGCTGCTGGTGGAGTCGGGCCTCGACCCCGAGGTCTACGGCGGCGTCGCCTTCTTCGAGGGGGCGGGGTGCATCGAGTGCGGCGGAACGGGCTACAAGGGGCGGACCGCGATCTGCGAGCTGCTGGACGTGACGGACCGGATCCGCGAGCTGATCCTCGAGCGTCGGTCGAGCGCCGACATCAAGCGAGCGGCGACCGAGGAAGGCATGGTGTTCCTGCGCGAGTCCGCGCTGAACAAGGCCCTTGGAGGCAAGACCACCCTCCAGGAGATCAACAAGGTCACCTTCGTGGAGGTGGCGTGAGCGAGCCCCGGCGGAGAGACGGCGGCCCGGGAGCCGCCTTCGGGCGCCTCCGGCGGTGGGCGTCGCGCACGCTGCTGGAGCCGGAGTACCCGCTCCTGGCGGTGGAGGTGCGACCCCGGGCCGTCGCCGCCGTGCGCCTCGCCTACGAGGGGAGGCGGCTGGGGCTGGGAGCCGCCGCCGTCGTGGACCTGCCCGAGGGAACGCTGGACGTCTCGCTGACCCGGCCCAACGTCGCCGACCCCGATGGCTTCGCGGTGTCACTGCGGCTGGCGCTGGAGCGCGCCGGGGCCCTGGCCGGCGGCCCCGTGTCTCTCGTGCTTCCCGACCCCGCTGTGCGGCTGGCCCTGGTGCCGGCGGAGGGGCTGAGGGGGCGTCGGGCCGACGCGGAGGAGGCGATCCGCTTCCGGCTGCACAAGGCGCTGCCCTTCGACGTGCGGTCCGCCCGCCTCGCCTGGGACGGAACCCGCGGCGAGCAGGCCCTGGTGGTGGTGGTCCTCGAGGAGGTCGTCCGGGGCTACGAAGAGGCCCTCGAGAACCTCGGCTTCCAGCCGGGGGTGGTGGAGGTCTCGAGCCTCGCCCTGGCGTCGGTCCCGGAGACCGTGGCCGGGGAAGGCGACCGCCTCCTGGTGAACTGGGACGACGGCTACGTCTCATTCCTGCTGCGCCGGGGCGAGGAGCCGCTCCTCACGCGCACGCTTCCCGGGAAGATGGGCTCGGACAGCGTGGCCCGACAGGCCACGAGCACGCTGCAGTTCTACCGGGACCGTCTGTCGGGAGAGGGCCTGGAGGACGTCGTTCTCCGTGCCGCCGCCGGACCAGTGGACGAAGCGGTGGCGGCGCTGGCGCCGGCCCTCGGACGCGAGCCCCGGTTGCTGGAGCCGTGGGCGGCCCTGGGCGCGGTCCAGGCCGACACGTCGGCGCCTGCACAGGCGGTGGCGGCGGCGGCGGCGTGCGCCCTGCGGAGGGTGGCGTGAGCCCGCCGCTGAACCTGGCCCGCCGGCCGCTGCGCAACGAGCGACTGCCCACGCTGCTGCTGACGCTGGGGTGTATGGCCCTCGTGGCGGTGAGCGTGCGCCACGCCCTGACCGCCCGTGACCTGCTCCCGGAGCGGACCGCGGCCGTGGACGGGGAGCTGGTGAGCCTCGAGGAGGAGATGGCGCAGCTGCGTCGGGAGTCGGCCGAGCTGAAGAGGCGAAGCGCCTCCCCGGATCAGCTGGAGGAGTGGGCGGCGGTCCGGACCCTGGTGGACCGGAGGGCGTTCTCCTGGTCGGCGCTTCTCGGCAGCCTCGAGGAGATCATGCCGGCCGGCGTCCGCCTCGCGTCCGTCGCTCCCACCGGGAGAGGGGGAAAGATCGAGCTGTCGCTGCGGGCGGTCGGCCGAAGCGTGGCCGCCGGGCACGAGCTCCTCGACGTTCTCCAGGACAGCACGGAGTTCCGGGAGCCGTTCCTCGAGAGCGTGGGCGAGACCGTCGACGGCGTGGAGCTCCAGTTCACCGTGGGCTACGCGCCGGCGCCGGCGGAGGAGGCGCGTTGAGGCCGGCGACCCCCGTGTGGCGCCGGTGGTTGCTGCCGGCCTTTCTGCTGCTCCTGGCGGTGAACCTGCTGGCGGCCGCGGTGTGGACCGTGCCCCGGACCCTGCGGCTCCGCAGCGCGACGGTCCGGGTGGAGGCGGCCCGGGAGATGGTCGAGCAGGAGCGCGGCGCGGTGGCCCGGCAGCGCGAGCGAGGCGACGCCATCGACAAGAACACGGAGGACCTGGCGCGGTTCTACGAGACCGTGGTGGGACCCGAGAAGGCCGAGCTGCTCCCGACCCTCGAGGACATCGAGTCCATGGCCCGGGCCCCGGGGCTGACGCCGGGCCCCCGCTCCTTCCGGCGGGAGGAGGTGGAGGGCACCACCCTCGAGCGGGTGGCGGTGACCCTGCCCCTCCGCGGATCCTATCGCCAGCTGGTGGGGTTCCTTCGAGAGGTCGAGCGCTCGAACCGGTTCCTCACCGTGGACGGCGTGTCGCTCCGGGGGGAGCCCGGTGGGGAGGCCAACCTGCAGGTGGAGATGAGCGCCTTCATGCACCTGGAGCCGGAGTCCCGGGCGGCGGAGAGGGGGGGCGGTGTCGGGTAGGGCGGCCCGCGGGGCGGGACCGGCCTCCGGCCGGCTGGCCTGGCTCGGGACACGAGCCCGCTCTGCGACGAACGTGTCCCGGGCCGGGGTGACTTACCTCGAGCTGCTGGCGACCGCCGCCATCCTGATGATCCTCGCTTCGGCGATCCTCCCCCTGGGGCGGGTGGCCCAGCGCCGCAACGACGAGATCGAGCTGCGCCGGGCCCTCAGGACCATGCGGCGGGCCATCGATCAGTACAAGGCAGCGGTCGACCAGGGGCTGATCGGGGGGACCGACGTCCAGCTCGGCTCCGAGGGGTATCCCGAGGACCTCGAGGTCCTGGTGAAGGGCGTGAAGCAGGTGGGGGCGGTCGACCGCAAGATGAAGTTCCTCCGCCGCATTCCGGTGGACCCCATGACGGGAGAGGCAGAATGGGGTAAGAGATGCTATCAGGACGAGCCGGACGACACGTCCTGGTGCGGCGACAACGTCTATGACGTCTACTCCACGAGCAGGGCCAAGGCACTCGATGGAACCGAATACAGCAGCTGGTGACCGGGCTGCCAATGACACGGTCGTCCCTTGGGGCTCGTGTCCTTGGCCAAGGCAGCCGGCCGAAGGCCGGCTCGGTCCCTGGACCGGGGCCCGGGGCTTCACCCTCATCGAGCTCATCACGGTGGTCGCCCTCATCGGGATCCTCGCCGCCATCGCCCTCCCCAACTACCGCGTCGCGATCATCCAGGCCCGGGAGGCGGTCCTGCAGGAGAACCTGTTCCAGCTCCGGGAGATGATCGACCAGTACTACGTCGACAAGGGCCAGTACCCGCCGACCCTGGAATCGCTGGTCGAGGACGGCTACCTGCGCAAGCTCCCGGTCGATCCCATCACCCGGACCCCGGACTGGGAGGAGGTCTTCGCGGAGCCGGATCCGGACCGGCCGGGGGAGCCCCCCGGGGTCTACGACGTCCACAGCATCTCCGAGCTGCTGTCGCTCGGGGGCACACCCTACAGCGAGTGGTGACGACGAGGATGGGGGGCAGGATGAGAAGACTCCGCTGGGTCCGGCTGGTGGTGGTGGTGCCGCTGGCCGCGGTCCTGGGGGCCGGCTGTGCCGCGAAATGGGCCTACCGGCAGGCCGAGCAGGCGGCCGACCAGCGCGAGTGGGACCTCGCGGTGGCCCGCTACACCCTGGCCCTCGAGAAGGACCCGGGCAACATCGGCTACAAGATCGCCCTGGAGAGTGCCCGCATCCAGGCCAGCCGCTACCACTACGACGAGGCCAAGAAGCACATCGCGGCCAAGGACCTCGAGCGGGCGGCGGAGGAGCTGGAGATCGCGAGCAACTACGACCCCTCGAACCGCTCGGCGGCGGACGACCTCGTCATCGTGCGGGAGGAGATCCTGAAGCGGCAGCAGGAGATGCGGGAGCTCGACGCCTACGACGAGATGAAGGCCCGCGCCGCGGCGGCCCGGGTGCCGGTGCCGGTGTTGTCACCGCGCAGCCCGGTCCCGATCACCCTGAAGTTCCAGGACGCGAGCCTTCAGAAGATCTTCGACAGCCTGGCCCGGATCGTGGGTGTCAACATCCTCTTCGACGAGGGCTTTCGCGACAAGAAGTACTCGGTGAACCTGACCGGCGTCACCTTCGAGGAGGCCCTCGAGCAGCTCACCTTCGTCAACCGCCTGTTCTACAAGGTCCTCGACCAGAACACGATCATCGTGGTCCCGGAGTCGCGCCAGAAGCGGGTGGCCTACAACGAGCTCGTCCTGCGGACGTTCTACATGCAGAACGCCGAGGTCACCGACACCGTCAACCTCATCAAGACCCTGGCCAAGATCACCACCGCCGCCGGCAACGAGAGCCTCCGGGCGATCACGGTGATGGGCACCGTCGACCAGGTGGCCATGGCCGAGAGGATCATCGAACTCAACGACAAGGCCCGCGGCGAGGTGCTCGTCGAGGTCCAGATCATGGAGGTCAACAAGAACAACCTCCGGCAGTGGGGCCTCGACCTCTCCAACTACTCGGCGGGGATGACCCTCTCGCCCACGGGGGCGGAGGGCGAGGTCGCCGAAGGGTTCACCAACCTCCGGGCCCACGTTCTCTCGGCGCTCAACCGGGCCGACTGGGTGGTCAGCCTCCCGTCGACGATCTTCGCGCGATTCATGCAGACCGACTCGACCGTTCGGCTCCTCTCGGCGCCGCGCATCCGGGCGGCGGAGGGGAAGAAGGCGGAGCTGAAGATCGGCACCGAGGTGCCCGTCCCGGTCACCACCTTCGCCGCCGCCACGAGCGGGATCAGCACCTTCGCCCCGGCCACGAGCTTCCAGTACCGCAACGTGGGCGTGAACCTGGTGATCACCCCCGAGGTGAGCGCTAGCGGGGACATCACCCTGGAGGTGGTGGCCGAGTTCAGCCTGCTGGGAGACGACCGGGCGGTGAGCGGAGGGGAGAACCCGCTGGTGGTGCCCACCTTCCTGAGCCGCAACGTGACCAACGTGATCCGGCTCCGGGACGGGGAGACCGGCCTCATTGGCGGGCTCATCGAGGGCACCGAGGCGGCCTCGGTCTCCGGGGCCCTCGGCGTGGCCGACATCCCCGTCATCGGCAAGCTCTTCGGCAACAACCAGAAGAGGGCCGAGGAGAAGGAGATTGTCATCTCCCTGACGCCCCGGATCGTGCGGGCGCCCAAGGTGACCATGGACGACCTGACCCCACTCGCCGTCGGCACCCAGACCGTCCCGAAGGTCGCGGGCGCGGGCCCGGGTCTCTTCGGCCCCGAGCCGGAGCCGGAGGCCGCCGTCCCGTCGTCCCCCGTCGCCGCCCCGCCCCCGGGGCCGGCGGTGGACCCCGCCCTGCTCCCGCCCGGACCGGCCGTCGATCCGCTGGGAGCCCCGGGTCCGGCGCTCCCGCAGCGTGCCCCGTCGCCGGGGCTGCCCCCCGTGCCGCCGCCGCCCGGGGTGGAGGACCCGGCCACCGAAGCCGCCGTGCGTCCCGTGAGCGTGGTGCTCTCTCCCCCCGAGGGGGTGCTGAGCGTGGGGGAGGCCGCCTCCGTCGCGGTCGTCGTGGTGGGGGCGCAGGACCTGGAGTGGGTGGAGCTCGAGGTGGCCTGGGACGAGGGGCTGGCCGAGATCAGCGAGGCCAGCCCGGGCTCGCTGCTGACTCTCGACGGGGCCCCGGTGGCGGCGTCCCGGACCCTCGAGGCGGGTCGGGCGCGCGTCCGCTTCAGCCGGCCCACCGGGGCCCAGGGGTCGGGCGCGGTCGCCACGCTCACCTTCCGCGGCCGGCGCGAGGGAACGGGTACGTTGTCGGTGGAGTCGGTCACGGTTGGCGTCGGCGGCGCCACCGGTCGACCGGCGCCGCCCCTCCCGGGGCGCATCGTGGTGGCGCCGTGAGCGATCGTGCCGAGACGAGGAGGAGGACGATGTCGAAGGCCAGGCTGATGGTGGCGGCGGCGCTGGCGGTCACGCTCCCGAGCTGCGGGGACGCGCCGCTCACGGCCCCCGCTGGATCCACGGTGTTCCTGTTGGCGAACCCGCCCTTCGTCGTGGCCAACGGGGGCGTCTCGGTGGTGACGGCCGTGGTCACCGAGCCCGCGGGCACCTTCGTCGCCGACGGCACCGAGGTGTTCTTCTTCACCGATCTCGGGCGCATCGAGGCCTCGCGGCAGACCAAGGACGGGGTGGCCCGGGTCAACTTCGTGGCCGATTCCCGCTCCGGCAACGCCAACGTCATCGCGGTCTCGGGGGGGCCGGCTCAGGCCGGCAGCGGAGACGCGGGGGCCAGCTCGGGCAGCGGTACCGGGTCGGCATCGGTGACCATCGCCGTGGGGAGCGCCCGTCCGGCGCGGGTCGTCGTCACCGCGAGCCCCCAGGGATTCAGGAGCCAGGGGGGCTCGTCACAGATCATCGCCAACGTGTTCGACGACGACGGAAACGCGGTGGCCAACGTGCCCGTGATCTTCACCGTCTCCGCGGGGACCACGGAAAGCCCGGCCGGGGTGGGGGAGTATCTCGACAGCGGTGGAGCGCAGGTCTTCACGAACACCAACGGTCAGGCCCTCGATACCCTGCGCTCGGGTCGCCCCCTCAGTGACAGCGCGCTGGTCACGGTGACCGCGACGACACCCAACGGCACCGAGGGGACCACCCAGGTGGCGATCAACTGAGGACCGAGATCCCTTGCGAAACCGCCTTCTCCTCGCTCTCGGATTCCTGGCCCTCGGCCCCCTGGCCTCGGCCGAGATCGCGCTCCTTTCCAGCGGCTCGACCCTGAAGCTGGAGGGCCATCGGGTCGAGGACGCGGCGGTGGTGCTCCTCCTCCGCGGGGGAGGAGAGATCGAGATCCCGGCCTCGGCGGTCCGGGGGTTCGTGCCCGACGAGGTGGTGGAGGAGGTCACGCGGGAAGAGGGTGATCTGCAGTCCCTCGCCGTCGCCGCCGCGGAGCGGCACGGCCTCGATCCGGAGCTCGTGCTGGCGGTGGTCGGGGTGGAGTCGGCCTTCCGCCCCGAGGCGGTGTCGCCCAAGGGCGCCCAGGGTCTCATGCAGCTCATGCCCCGGACCGCCGCCTCCCTCGGAGTGGAGGACGCCTTCGACCCCGCGGAGAACCTGGACGGGGGAGTCCGTCACCTCGGCTCCCTGCTGGCGCGGTACGGGGGAGACGTGGAGCGCGCCTTGGCCGCCTACAACGCCGGGGAGGGCGCGGTGGCGCGCCACGGCGGAATCCCACCGTTCGCCGAGACGCGGGAGTACGTGAAACGTGTCCTCGACCGGTACGAGAGAGCGAAGCCGTGACGCCGCCCCGCCGGGCCGAGGCCGGGTACACGCTGGTGGCCCTCATGGCGTCGGTGACCATCATGCTGATCCTGATGGCGGCGGCGGTGCCCTCGTGGCGGTACGTCATGAAGAACGACGCCGAGGAGGAGCTGATCTTCCGGGGCGGGCAGATCGCGGACGCCATCGCCCGGTACCAGCAGCGCAACGGGAACGCCCTGCCGCCGTCGCTGGAAGTCCTGGTCAAGGGCCGGTACCTGCGCAAGGAGTACAAGGACCCCATGACCAAGGATGGGAAGTGGCGGCTCATTCGACAGGGCGAGAGCATCGGACCGGTCCGTCCTCCGTCGGGAGCGGGCGCCGCCGGGACCTCGGGCGCGGCCGGTGTCCGGTCGCCCACGGCGGCCCGCGGCTCCCAGGGCTTGCCGGGCGCCCCGTCCTCCTCTCCGGCCGGGGGTACCACGGGCTCTTCGGGCCGCGGGGCCGCCTCGGCCACTGGACGCTCCTCACGTTTCGGGCAGCCCGGCGGCACCCTCGGGGGCATCCAGGGGGTGGTGAGCACCAGCGAGGAGACGGGTCTGCGGGTGTTCAACGGCCGGACGAAGTACAACGAGTGGGTCTTCCTGCCCGGCCAGCCCCGCGACGTGGGCCGTGCGCAGCGGCGTCAGGGCGTGCCCGGCGCGGTGCCCGGTCAGCCCGCCGGACTGCCGGCGCGACCGACCGGGACCCCTTCCGGAATCCGGCGCTGAGAGGGACGGTCTAGGGAGTCGGCGGAGGCGCGTCCTCCGCGGGATTGGGCGGCGGGCCTGGCAGGGGGTCGGTCGGCTGCGGCGTGAAGGGTGAGGCGGGGAAGACCTGCCGTCCGCCGGGGAAGGGTATCGGTGCCGGTGCCGCATCGGGCACCGTGGGCGCGGCGGGTACCGGCGGCCCTTCCGGTGCGACGGCCGCGGGATCTTCCCCGAGCGCCGGGTCGTCTTCGGGGAACTCCTCGTCCATCAGGGCCGGATCCTCGAAGGGGTCGTCATCCTCGTTGGGGTCGGACCCGAGCATCTCGCGGTTCGCCGTGGGAGGGGCCATGATGGGTCGACGACCCCGGGTCGCCGGGGCCGACGCCCCGGAGCCGGAGATCGTGCCCTTGCCCGCGGGTCCGGCGACGATCAGCTTCTGGACCTGCGTTCCGGTGGCGTCGGCGACCAGCGCGTAGTTGAGCCCCTGCCCCTCGAGGATGCCCAGGACTGCCTCGGTGGGGGAGCGGCCCACGAGGGCCAGGGTCACCTGGTGGCGCGGGGGCGATCCCTCGTAGACGACCTCCATCCCCGTTTTCCGGGCGAGATCGTTCAGCACGTCGGCCAGGGGGGCGGCGGTGGCGTTGACGTCGACCTCCTCCCCGGCGACCCGAATCGCGACCTCGGCGACGGCGAGCGATCCGGTGAGCAGGAGAGACGAGACGACGGCGACCAGGCGCCCCATGGATCGAGTGTACGCCCCGCCAGCGCCGTGGGCAACGATCGAATCAGAGGGCCGCGGACGCCGTCCGGGGGGCCGTGTCCTCCCGGCCCTCGAGGAGAGCGAGGTGCCGGTTCATGGCGACGATGAATGCGTCGAGCTCGTCGTGAGGGATGGGCTCCGCCGGGGGGAGCTGGATGCGCAGGGGATCGACGTACTGGCCGTTGAGGCTCATCCGGTAGTCGAGGTGGGGGCCGGTGGCGAGGCCGGTCTTTCCCACCGCGCCGATCTTCTCGCCCTGGCTCACCCGCTGCCCCCGGCGCACCGAGATCCGGGAGAGGTGCCCGTAGAGCGTCTGGTACCCGTTGGCGTGGCGGAGCCGCACGGTCCGGCCGTAGCCGCCCGACCAGCCGGCGGAGATGACCACCCCGTCGGAGGCCGCCATGACCGGGGTTCCCAGGGGGGCGGCGTAGTCGATGCCCAGGTGGGGCCGCCGCTCCTTGAGGATGGGGTGGAGCCGGCGTCGGCTGAAGCGAGAGGAGATGCGCGTGAAGCGCAGCGGCGAGCGCAGGAAGGCCTTGCGGAGGGGGACGCCCTCGAGATCGTAGTAGCCCGCCCCCTGTGAGCCCTCGTAGCGCACGGCGTAGAGCGTCCGCTGCCCCCGCTGGAAGGTGGCGGCCAGGATGCGCCCGTAGCGCACGAACCTCCCGTCGAGGGAGAGCTTCTCGACCGCCACCCGGAACGCGTCACCGGCCTGGATCTCGGTGTTGAAATCGATGTCCCAGGCGAAGATCTCGGCGAGGTCGAAGGCGAGCTGAGGGTGCTCCCCGGTGGCCTCGATGGTCGCGAAGAGGCTGGACTCGATCTCCCCGGCGACCACCGCGGCCCGGCTGTCGTACGTCCGGGTGAGGACCTCGGTCTCCAGGTCGTCGCCGTGACGGATCACCCGGAGGGTCCGGAGGTCGTCGATCCCGTAGGTGAAGGCCCGGAGCAGGCCGTCGGGGCCGAGGGCCACGGCGAAGGGGCGGCCCACGGTGACCCGGGCCAGGTCGTACGTCGGCCGGGCCGCCTCGACCAGGCGATGAATGGCCGCCGGCGACAGCTGCTCCTCCAGCGCCGTGGCCAGCGTCTCGTTGTGTCCGAAGCTGCCCTGGACGATGGTGAGGGGCTCGTTCTCCACCGGGGGAACGGCGTCCAACCAGGGGGGAGCGTGGGCGGGCAGCAGCAGGAGGAGGAGGAGGGCGGCCAAGGCCGTCAATATCTTCATTCAAAAGACCTTGAGACGGATCCCAGTATAGCCGGCGGCCTTCGGCGGTCAATAGCTCTTCAGGTGTTATGAGCGGATTGCTGCCTCTCGTGGCCGGTGCTAACCTTAATCTCATCCTGCCGTGAGCGCGCTGGCGTCCGCCGAAGGGGCCCGGTGGCGCGGTCCACCGGAGAGGTCATTGCCCGCAGCTCAGAGCACCACCCGTTTCCAGGACGTCGCCCTGGAGCCGATCCGCGAGAAGGTCCTCGCCGGGACCCGGCTCACCGCCGAGGACGGCCTCGCCCTCTACCGGACTCACGACCTCCTCGGGCTCGGGTGGCTGGCCAATCACGAGCGGGAGAGGCGGCACGGAGACGCGGCGTACTTCGTGTGGAACACCCACGTCAACCACACCAACGTCTGCGTGGCGACCTGCGACTTCTGCGCCTTCGCCGCGAAGCCGGGGGAGGAGCGGGGCTACACCATGGCCCTCGACGAGGTCTTCGCCACCGTGGCGGCGCTGCCGAAGCAGGTGCGCGAGGTGCACGTGGTAGGGGGACTGCACCCCGACCTCCCGTGGTCCTACATCCTCGACATGATGAGGGGCATCAAGGACCGGCGACCCGACATCCACATCAAGGCCTTCACCGCGGTGGAGATCTTCTTCTTCCACCGTCTCTACCGCATGCCGGTGGAGCGGGTCCTGGCCGAGCTCAAGGAGGCGGGCCTCGACTCGATGCCGGGGGGCGGGGCCGAGATCTTCGCGAAGGCGACGCGGAACCGGATCATCAAGGGCAAGGCCGACGCCGAGCAGTGGCTGGACGTGATGCGGACCGCCCACCGCCTGGGGATCTCCTCCAACGCGACCATGCTGTACGGTCACGTCGAGTCGCTGGAGGAGCGGGTCGACCACCTCCTGCGCCTGCGCGAGCTCCAGGACGAGACCGGCGGCTTCGTGACCTTCATCCCCCTCGCCTTCCAGCCCTGGGAGGCGCCGGCGATGAAGCGGCCGGCGACCACCGGCTTCGACGATCTCAAGGCCCTCGCGGTGGCGCGCCTCCTTCTCGACAACGTACCGCACGTCAAGTCCTACTGGATCATGATCACTCCCCGGCTGGCCCAGGTCGGCCTGTCCTTCGGGGCGGACGACATCGACGGCACCGTCACCGAGGAGAAGATCGCCCACGACGCCGGGGCCTCCACCCCCCAGGTGATGACGGTGGACGAGCTCGTGCGCCTCATCCGCGAGGCGGGCCGGCGGCCGGTCGAGCGTGACACGGTATTCAACGTGGTGCGGGAGTGGTGAGCTTCGCCGCCCCCCTGCCCTTGCGCGCTCCCGGGGCGGGGGTGGGCTCTTCGGTTCTCCGCCTCGGCGCGGTCTCGTACCTGAACGCGCGGCCCCTCGTCCACGGACTCGAGGCGGAGCCCCGCGTCCGTCTGGAGGGGGACGTGCCCTCCCGGGTGGCCCGCCGCCTCCACGCGGGGGAGGTCGACCTGGGGATGATTCCGTCCATCGAGTACACGTTCGGCCGCTACGACATCGTGCCGGGGATTGCCATCGGGAGCCGGGGACCGGTGCGCTCCGTGTCCCTCTACCTCTCCCGCCCCCTCGATGACGTCCGGCGCGTGGCCCTCGACACCTCGAGCCGCACCAGCGTTGCCCTCGTCAAGGTCCTGCTTCGGGAGCGGCTGGGGCGCGATCCGGAGTACGTGCCCATGGCCCCGGCGCTGGTCGACATGCTGGCGGTGGCCGACGCGGCCCTCCTGATCGGGGACCCCGCCCTCGAGGAGGAGAACACCGTCACCAGCCTCGACGTGGGCGAGGAGTGGGAGCGCCTGACCGGCCTGCCCTTCGTCTACGCGTTCTGGGCGGGCCCCCGCGGCGTCGTCACCCGGGCCGGCGTGGCCCGACTCCGCGCCGCGCTGGACGAAGGCCTCACCGCCGTGCCCCAGATCGCGGCCGCGTACGCGAACGGGAGGCCGGAGCGGGCGGCGACCTACGAGTCCTACCTGCGCGCGAACGTCGTCTACCGGCTGGGAAGCGAGGAGATCGCGGGCCTGCGGGAGTTCTACCGTCGGGCCTACGCCCTGGACCTCGCCCCCACCAACCCGGAGCTGAGCTTCCATGCCGATCAGTGAGGACGTCAGGGAGAAGGTGAAGGCGGGGGAGAGGGTCTCCCGCGACGAGGCGGTGACGCTGCTGCGCGACGGCGACTTCCTCGAGCTGGGGATGCTGGCCGACGCGGTGCGGTGGCGGAAGCACCCGGAGCCGATCGTCACCTACATCATCGACCGCAACATCAACTACACCAACGTCTGCACGGCTCAGTGCGCGTTCTGCGCGTTCTACCGGGACCTGCCCTCGAGCGAGGGCTACCTCCTCGGCAAGGAGGAGCTGTCCCAGAAGATCGAGGAGACCATGGCCCTCGGCGGGCGCCAGATCCTCCTCCAGGGCGGCCTGCACCCGGACCTGGGCATCGAGTACTACGAGGAGCTCTTCCGCTGGATGAAGGCGAGCTTCCCGATCTGGGTCCACGGCCTGTCCCCGGCCGAGGTGCAGCACATCGCGCGGGTCTCCAGGCTGAGCCTGGAGGAGGCGCTCGGCCGCCTCATGGAAGCCGGCCTCGACTCCATCCCGGGGGGAGGGGCGGAGATCCTCTCCGACCGCGTCCGCAGGGTGATTGGCATCGCCAAGGGCTCCACCGCGGAGTGGCTGGAGGTCATGGAGGTCGCCCACGGCCTCGGGATGAAGACCACCGCCACCATGATGTTCGGTCACGTGGAGACCCTCGAGGAGAGGGTCGACCACCTGCTGCACCTCCGGGATCTCCAGGACCGCACCGGCGGGTTCACCGCCTTCATCGCCTGGACCTTCCAGCCCGAGAACACCGCCCTGGCCGGCGACGAGCTCACCTCCTTCCAGTACCTGCGGACCCTGGCCGTCTCGCGAATCGTCCTCGACAACTTCCCCAGCGTCCAGGCCTCGTGGGTGACCCAGGGCTCCAAGATCGGCCAGGTCTCGCTCCGCTTCGGGGCCAACGACTTCGGCAGCCTGATGATCGAGGAGAACGTGGTCTCCGCCGCCGGCTCCCACTTCCGCCTGACCGAGGCGGAGATGGCCCGGGCCATCCAGGAGGCGGGATTCATCCCGAAGCGCCGGACCATGGACTACCAGATCGTCGGCGACCCGTACTGCTGGAGCCACGAGACCCCGGAGCTCCCCCCGGGCCACGCCGCGGCCACGTCCCTGGCCGGCTAGGACGCAACCCAGGGAGAGTGCCACGACATTCGGGACGCCCTCTGCTCGGCGACGACCGCGGACCAGTCCCGAGGGCGGGCGGGGCCATCCTGAGAGCGCGCCACCGTGGGGCGACGCCTCCCCGTGCCGTCATCCTGAGGGCGGCCATTGTGGGGTTGCGCCCGAAGGATCTGTCCGTCGGGCCAACGGAGAGATCCTTCGGCGCACGCTCAAACGACGAAGCTCCTCAGGATGACCGGACTGTAGCCCGGAAGCGGACCTGAGCTGGACTGCTCAGGATGACCGGACTAGGGCCCAGAGGCGGACGAAGCTCCTGCTAGACGAAATGAGGGGGGCAGGAAGCACGCGCTTGCTGCCCCCCTCGCCGAAGTCAGGGGACCTGGCGACGGCCAGGTCGTTCTACATCAGAACTCGTACCGGATCGCGAACTGCATGCACCGCCCGGCCAGGGCGTCGCAGGTCGCGAACGATCCGTCGTAGCGGCCGAAGCCCGACCGATCCGGGAAGGCGTTCAGGGAGTACACGTCATAGCTCGGGGTGTTGGTCAGGTTGAAGATGTCCCACCGGAACCGGAGACGGTGGCTGCCGCCCAGGCGGAAGGCCTTGGAGAAGCTCACGTCGATGGTGAAGAAGCCGTCGCCGGTGAGCACATTCCGCAGGCCGATCTCCCCGGGCAGCACCCGCCGGAACATGTCGAGAGCCGCCTCGGGATCGACGAACGGGCTGGGTCGGTCGTCCACGGCATTCGGCGTGGTGGCCAGCTCCGGGAGGACGCCCGGGTCCACGAGGGCGGCGTTGCCCTGGAGGTTCCAGTTGGTGGCCCAGCAGGACCGGCAGTTGAAGACGTTGAACGGGAAGCCGCTCGTCCAGCGCACGAGGCCGGAGAACGACCAGTCGCCG
Organism: Acidobacteriota bacterium; assembly: GCA_022340585.1. Taxonomy (GTDB): domain Bacteria; phylum Acidobacteriota; class Vicinamibacteria; order Fen-336; family Fen-336; genus JAJDNS01. The sequence continues at coordinate 49 of JAJDNS010000063.1, read as the reverse complement.
ACGAGCGCCTGGGTGAATCCCTCGGCGCCCGACCCGTACCGGCGCCCCT